>JAHFJQ010000001.1 GCA_023245755.1 archaeon
GGAATGGACTCTATAACAGTTTGTGGAAAACCATAAGCACGAATAATTTCTGTTGCACGTTGTGCACCAAGATCAGCATCTCCACCACCAATCAAACGAAGAATTTTATTCGTACTCGGATTAGAACTCCTATTAATCATAGCTTCAAGAGTATCTTGTTGATCAAAAGGAAGTTTTCCTGCTTCCACTTCATGGAAATAGGCAATCATAATAGGGATCTTATTTGAAGAAGCAACCATTTGTAATCGGTCACAATTAAAATCAACAAGAGCTTCCCCAGTAGTCAAATCTGTTGCACAAATTGCCCAATCTTCTAATCCTCGAGGACGAGAATACATTTGGCCAGGAACATCAGGGTGAGGAGTAATTCTCCATCGATCATGTTGCGCTTGAAGAGCATCTTCTAATTTTTGATCTCCGATATCTCCGGGTTGAGGAGGCTGTGGAGGTTGAGGCGGTTCTGGAGGAAGAGGATTTGTATGAAGATGAAGAACAGTAGCAACATCATCTGTAATTTTTTCCAAAGCTGCAGTACTTGAATTTCGAATAGAATCATTTGCTAAACCAAATGCGAAAGCAGCACCAAGCAAGAGAGTTTTTCCATGGGGTCGTAAAGTAACACCTTCAGTTTCATATCTATCAAAAAGAGAACGGACATAATTCACAGCACCATTGCGAACAGTAGGAACAAGAACACCAGCATTGAAAGCAAGCAGCCCAGAATAAAGCAAAGCATTTTCAGTCCCTTGAGAAAGATTCCAAAGCTCATCAGCACGTTCAACACCAGGATGCATAGCAGCTGCTGCACCAATATTTGCTAGCACATAGGGACCTACAGCGTTCCCCACTCTTTGTATTCTTTCTAAAACCGGTTTAAAATTCACCATTTTTATTGTTGGATATATGCCTGTCCTCCAGTTTGGGAAGCAATCTGCTCTAAAACAGCAGGGCTATGTACACCAAGGCCAATAACGTTAATAGGAACATCCTTTCTATTTGCCAAAGCAATAATATCAGCAGGAGTTTTTCCACCATCTGTGTCATCCCCATCAGTAAGAACAGTCAAAGTTTGAGAACCACTCATAGAAGAAAGAACATCAAAAAGGGATCTATACAAAGGTGTTCCACCACCAGGAGATCTCTGGGAAAGAGGAGTAGCACAATTTTGTTTCGGGGACTCAAAAGTATAGACATCTGCAGCTGAAGGAAAAGAAAATTCTTGGACTTGTTTCCATTTTCCTCCCTCACCCATAGATCCAGATTGATCAATAAGATAGACATCTGCAGGGCTCACTTCTAATGCTCGACTAACAAGTCCTCGATTAGGAACAATACGAACAACACGGTCTCTCTGCATTTTTACTCTATCATCCGTATCTTGGGAAGAATCTTTTTCTCCATAACTCACAAAATCAACAGATCCACGAGTATAGCTTTGAAGAAAATCTGCAACCCCTTCAGCTCTATTCCTTCCCAATTGTTCATTATTTTGTTCTGAACCACGGTAATCAGCACGACCTTCAATAATCAAAGAAGATCTGGAATCAAGAGTTCTTCCAAACTTTCTAAGATCATCAGTATCCTCACTCATAAGTTTCCAGCTATTAGTACTAAAGAAAATAGAAAGAACTCCATCGTGAATTTCATTAGGATAATGTCCTTGGACATGAGTAATATCTGCTGGTGTAAACGTTCTTTGAACTGGAGCAGGAGCTTTTTTGCCTGTTTGAAAGCCATTAATTTTACAAATATAAGGCGATTGTGTTGCATCCACTGGAGCTGGAGCAGGAATTGGATGAGGCACAGGATAAGAACCACTACCCCCACTACCTACGGGTTCATCAGAGCATGCAACCAAAAGAGCGCTAAGCCCCCCAATAAGAGTTTGTTTCACAGCGTTGTTCATTTTGAGACTCCTTTTAAGTATTTTTATTATATATTTGTCAACTTCTCAGTTTATATACTTTTCGTTTAATTCGTCCTTTATAAGTGAATACAAAAGAGATTAAAACCTACCGGCCTTAGAAACAATAATGAACAAGGAAGAGATGCTCTTAATTATAAATGACACTATTCTTAATTTCAAAAAGGACATCAAAAAGCCAGTAGTTCTCTTTATTGAAAAACAACGTTTCTCTAAATATCTTGATATGATGCAACTTGAAAAACACCTAGATAAAACTCCCTGTTTCGTTGCAGAGATGAAAGGGGGCAATATCCTCTATTTCTGCGAAGAAATCATCAACAAACTAACAAAAGAATTCCCCCAAGAAAAAACAAAACTTTTCCTACAAGCAATTACACTCCACGAACTCCTACATATTAGAAACAGATTACATGTCTTCACTGGTGAAGAAGCAGTATTCTCCGAAAAACTAGTTGATAAAGAACTAAAAAGCTTCTATCCCAGACATCACAATCTCCTTCTAGCAATAACACAAAGCTTCTCGTAAAACTTATAAACCATAAAAGGATTTCTAGAAGAAATGGCAGACAACTTAGGCATTACAGTAAAAAAAGAAAAAGATTTTTCTGAATGGTACACGCAAGTTATTCAAAAAGCAGAACTTGCAGATATACGATACAACGTAAAAGGATTTCTAGTATTTCAACCATGGTCTGTTCTTTCTATGGAAAAAATGTACAAATATCTGGAAAAAGTACTCCAAAAAAAAGGGCATAAACCATATTGGTACCCTACACTCATACCAGAAAGAAATTTTAAACTCGAATCTAGCCACATTGCAGGTTTCACTCCAGAAGTTTTTTGGGTAACAAGCCATGGAGATAATCAACCTATAGAAGAAAAACTTGCACTAAGGCCAACATCCGAAACCGCATTCTATCAAATGTTTTCCTATTGGATCCGCTCCTATAGAGACCTGCCTTTCAAAACATATCAAAGAGCGCAAGTTTTTCGCTATGAAACAAAAGCAACAAGACCATTTTTACGTTCCAGAGAATTTCACTGGGTAGAAACACACTGTGCACATGCAACAAAAGAGGATGCAATGAAGCAAGTGTATGAAGATATGAACACAACAAAAGAAGTCCTTCATGACATTTACGGTCTTCCCTTTATGTTTTTTGAACGACCAGAGTGGGATAAATTTCCTGGTGCAGAAAGAACTTTTGCTGCAGACGTTTTAAATCCAGATGGAAAAGTCATTCAACAACCTTCAACACATCTACTCAAACAGAGTTTTGCAAAGGCATTTAATGTAACATACAAAGATAAAGAAGAAAAGGATCAATTTGTATGGATCACCTGTTATGGGCCAGCAATCTCCAGAATATTTGCAAGCGTCATTATCGTACATGGTGATGACAAAGGGCTACGCTTTCCCTGGAAAATTGCACCGGTAGAAATTGTTATAGCAGTAATAAAACCAAACGAAGAGCTTCTCAAAAAAGCAGAAAAAATCAAAGAGAAATTCCAAGAGCAAGATTTCTCTGTGGAAATAGATGCTACAGAAAGAACTTTTGGAGAAAAATGTTTCTTCTGGGAGCTAAAAGGAGTTCCAATACGAATAGAACTAGGTGAAAAAGAACTCAAGGAAAACAAATTAGGCCTATTTAGAAGAGACCTTTCAAAAAGAGAAAAAGTGGAAGAAAAAGACCTTGTAAAAGAAGTGAAAAATATTGCACAAGAATTTGATAAAAATCTTACAGAACAAGCAGATGCACTTTTTAATAATAAAATCAGCCCAGCAAAAGATAAAAAAAGTTTAAAGGCAGGGATTGAGTCTGGAAAAATTGTTAAAAGTGAGTTTTGCTCCGTAGCAAATGAAGGAAGAACTTGTGCAGAGTGGATAGAAAAAGAAACACAAGCCTTTGTACGGGGAACAAGACTTGACGAGACAGAAAAACCAAAAGGGAACTGCATCATCTGTGAAAAAAAGGCAACGGCATTAGTCTACATTGCGAGATCATACTAATGAACGACACAGAAAAACTTGAGCAAGTAAAACAAATTCTTCAACAATCTATAGAAAAACAAGGTCATGAACGTTGCTGGTACCATCCAGACCTTTTTCAGAAATTGATAGATCTTCTCGAAATCAAAACTGCAAAAAATCCTTGTCTACCTCCAAGAAAGGAATTTGAACAAGGCTGCAAAAGATATCAAGAAGAACAATATAAAGACTAAATAATAGTATCAAGAATAGAACCAAATCCTATAGGATGAAGGATAGGTTTATGCATTTTACCGGGGAAATCTGTAACAACTTTCTCACATAAAATAATAGCATACGCATAGACGCAAGCATGACCAAAGAGACCCCCAAATGCAAGTCTAATATTAGCCCTTTCTTTATTCACTTTTAAAACTATTTCATCTGCAAAGGCTTCAAGGCAATACTCCTGAAAAGGAGCTGAATGTATCAGATCAATACTACCTTGCTCTTTTTCTACTTGTTTTTGAACAAACTGCATAAAACTATATGCTCCTACTTTTTGAAGAGCACCTTGTATTTCTGGATCATGGACTGGAATATCATCAAAAAAGAATACTGGTTTTTTTCTACTGGAATATCCATGAATAAGAACAAGCAGATTATCTTTATAATGTATATTAATAGGCTCACCTCCTGTAGGATGAACAATAACTAAAGCATCAAAGAGATAATCTGAATCTTTTACAATCCCATATTCTTGACTAAAAAGATCTACTTGATGTGCAAGTTCAACAACATCTACCTCAAGCAAATGTATTTCTGCTATAATCCTAGAAAGAAGGTCAATAAGCTTTTGAAAAAAGAGCTTGACTTTTTCCTCGCAACGTAAAAACAGAGCTTGTTCAGGAGCAGTCAAAGAGCTATGTCCACCTTGGCGTAATCTTCCAAGCAAGGATTGCTGCGTATCTAAAGTTTCAGAAAGCTCAGTAAGAAGTGGAAAAAGGAGAGGAATATCCCGATCTAATATCCCAAGATCAGTCTTAGCTTTAAAATCACCATTTACAGAAGGAACAAAGAAACTATGTTCACGAAGTAAAATCAAAAGTTTAGAACGAGAAAGATTTTGTGTAGATTGTAAGTAATCTATGCCAAAACCACTAAGAGCAGTAAGAAGACGGCCATTAAGTTCATAAAAATCTCCAATAGAATCTAAATTCATGCGAAGGTGTATACGGTTTCTCTGAATAAGTAAAGAAACAAAAATATTCAAAGTAGTTGTATCACTTTTTTCTATTCCTGCTATATCTTTATCCGTAACAAAAAAAAGATCTTCAAGGGTAAACATTTTGAATACACAGAGAACAGAAACTTATAAGCCTTGCTGGTAGAAAATAGAAAGAAGAAAGAAAAGATTAAACAAATTTGATCATGAGAGGAGAAATCAGTTCAGTATCCTCAACCCATATTCCAAGCTAAGAAGCCTAAATAAATAGTACCAACAAAACATTTAAATAGAATACTTCCTAGTAAAACTCCATGGTGTTAGAATCCCTATTGGGAGTAAAAGAGGCAGAAAAAAGACCTTATTATGTATTTCTTCTAGGAATGCTTTACGCATCTGTTGCAGTCTTTCTTAGCTTATGGATTTTCAGAACAGAAGCAAGTCTTATTCTTGTATTTCTCATGGTACTTGCATCACTTCCTCTTATTTACAAAACAACAACCTTTGAAGCAAAAAAGAGTTACAATCTTACAGAAGACAAACTTCCAAGAGTACACATAGACGCCCTTAAAGTTTTCATGTACCTCTTTATGGGTTTCACTGTTGCTATGGCTCTCTGGTACATCTTCCTTCCAACGGACATAGTCACAGATTTATTTTCTTCACAAATGTCAACAATTAAAGCAATAAATGGAAATGTAGCAACAGGAAACGTAACATCCTGGACCTTTCTATCTACAATTTTACTCAACAATCTAAAGGTTCTCGTACTCTGTATGCTTTTCTCTTTTTTCTTTGGCGCAGGAGCTCTTTTTATTTTTGCATGGAATGCATCAGTCATAAGCACTGCAATGGGTAACTTTGTGAGAAACGGTATTGCAGAGTATGCTTCATCCATAGGTTTTACAAGAATAGGACTCTATTTCCAAGTGTTTTCTCTTGCTCTTCTCAGATACATGACACATGGAGTTTTTGAAATTCTTGCATATCTCGTTGCAGGCTTTGCTGGAGGACTGATTTCTATTGCAATGATCAACAAACATTTTGAAGGAGACCATTTTAGAATCATTATCAAAGATGCAGTAGATCTCATGATTTTAGCTGTGCTTCTTACCGTTATTGCTGGGCTCATTGAAGTCTTTATTACTCCTGCATTCTTCTAATCCATAATTCTTATAAAAGCACATTTCTCAAGAAGAAAGATGTGTGGGATTGTTGGATATTTCGGACCAAGAAATGGGGTGCCTATTGTTCTAGAAGGACTCAAACGACTTGAATATCGGGGCTATGATTCTGCGGGTTTTGTAATACGAGAAGAGCAAGGATTAGATATTGTGAAAACAAAGGGAAAAATTCTCCAGCTCAAATCAATTGCAAATGGAAGAACAGGAAATATTGTTGTAGGACAAACACGTTGGGCAACACACGGAGAGCCAAACTACGTAAACGCACACCCGCACCCTTCTATGGATGACTCCATTGCAATTGTGCACAACGGAATCATAGAAAACCACTCCGATCTACGTAAAGAATTACAAGAAAAATATCATTTTACGTTTCGTTCACAAACAGATTCTGAAGTCATTGCACAGTTAATCCAGTTTTTTTACAAAGGAGATTTTGAAGAAGCATTCAGAAAAATGCTCACTAAGATTGAAGGTGCTTTTGGAATTGTTGCAGTACACAAAGACCACAAACAAATACTCTGCGCACGAAAGGGATCACCCCTAGTATTAGGAGTCAATGGAAAAGAAATCTTCATTGCAAGTGATCCAACCCCATTCTTAGAATATACAAAAGACGTTGTGTACCTAAATGAAAAGCAAATGGCAAGTATTACCGATCAAGGATATCAGATCAAAGACTTTAATGGATTAAACATCCAAATAGAAATGGAGACCATTCCTTTCGGTATAGAAGCAATTCAAAAAGGAGGTTTCCAGCATTTCATGCTCAAAGAAATATACGAGCAAGCAGAAACAATACAAAATTGTTTCAGAGGAAAGATTAAACATATCGATGCCATTGCAATCAAGAAAGAAAACATCAAAAGGATTATTTTTGTTGCATGTGGAACAAGTTACTTTGCTTCTCTAGTTGGGAAATATATTCTAGAAAGAACTTCACACATACCTGTAACAGTAGAACATGCATCAGAATTTCGCTATAGACAACCTATGCTTTACAATACAGACTTAGTTATTGCAGTATCACAATCCGGAGAAACTGCAGATACTTTAGAAGCAATTCGTTTAAGTAAGAGAGTGGGATGTAATGTTGCAGGAATTGTGAATGTGACAGGCTCTTCTATTGCAAAGGAATGTGGCCAAGGAATTTATCTCCATGCTGGTCCAGAAATTGGAGTCGCATCAACAAAGGCATTTTCTTCACAAATTGTGGCATTTATTATGCTCAATCTCTACGTAAATCAAAATCCTTATTATCGTGCAGACCTAATAGAAGAATTAGAAAAACTCCCAGAGAAAGTAAAAGCATTCTTCACCATTCAAGATGTAAAATCAGTTGCAGAAAAGTACAAAGATGCAAGGTATTTTATGTTTATGGGACGGGACATTAATTATCCTGTCGCAATGGAAGGAGCATTAAAACTCAAAGAAATCTCTTACATCCCAGCAGAAGGCTATCCCGCAGGAGAAATGAAACATGGCCCTATTGCTTTGATCGATGAACATACTCCTTCAGTATTCTTAATTACAAGGGATACAGTGTATGAAAAAGTAATTTCAAATATGGAAGAAGTAAAAAGCAGAAGAGGAAAGATTATTTGTATATGTAATGAAATAACCCCAGAAATTGAACACCTTAGTGATGACATCATTCTTATTCCTAAAGTGCGTTGGGAATTCACTCCTATTCTTAATGTCTTACCACTTCAATTACTTGCATATCACATTGCAAATGCAAATGGACGCGAAATAGACCAACCAAGAAACTTAGCAAAGGCTGTGACAGTAGAGTAATTTCTGAAAATCTTTCAGCTTTTTCGAAAATTCTCCAGTTTTTTCTAATAAAGCTTTATGAAGAGAAATATCTAAGAATACTCTAGCGCTGGAGTATGCCTAACGGTAAGGCAGAAGTCTCAAAGCCCTTAATGTTGGGTCATTAAAGGCCGAGATAACTTCCAACTGTACCCACGGTCTTCTGGGTTCGACTCCCAGCTCCAGCGCATAAAAGCTTACAAGAATTTAAAGCTTCGCATAGAAGCATTTATAAATAAAATCAGAGGTGAAAAACATATGATTAAAAAAATCCTACTTCGGGACCAGAAAAAATACATTATGAAAGATGGAGAAGTCCAAGCAACTGCAAAAGGAGTAAAGAAATACTACTGGACAGCAGGAGACCTGCACACTCCTGATGGCATTCTCAAAGAAAAGGATCTCGAAACAACAAAAGGAAAAGTTCTTTCCCACTCTGGAAAAGAGTTTTTTGCGCTGGATGCAAACTTTCTCGACCAAATCAAAAGAATAAATCGTGGCCCTCAGACCTTAGTGCTCAAAGACTTAGGCTACATTCTCATGCATGCAGGATTAAACAAAGACTCTATAGTTGTAGACGCTGGAGCAGGCTGTGGTCTTCTTGCAGCAGTACTAGGAAAATACGCAAACAAAGTCATTTCCTACGATATGAACAAAGAACATCTTGCACTTGCAGAAAAAAATCTTAAATTTTTACAAATAACCAACGTAGAACTCAAAGAAGGAAATGTATACGAAAAAATAGACGAAAAAGAAATTGATGTACTTACACTAGACCTTCCTGAACCATGGCGTGTAAATCTTGATGGTGTCAAAAATGGTGGAACAATTATTATCTACCTCCCCAGTATTGCACAAGTAACCGAATTCTGTAACACAACAAAAGAACATGTGCAAAAAGTTGTAGAAATTATAGAAAGAGAGTGGCACGTACAAGGCAAGAAAGTACGACCAAAATCAGAGATGCTTGGACATACCGCATTCTTGATTATAGTCAGAAAACTTTAAATAAAGAGTATTATTAATAGAAAGCATGCCTTACGTCATTGATACTTCTGTAGTAGTAGAGCGCGCTATTTCAAAATTAGTAAAAGAAAACAGGATAGAAGGAATGATTTTATTGCCTAAAGCAGTAATGGCAGAGTTAGAAAACCAAGCAAACACAGGTCGTGACACGGGAATGATTGGTCTTGAAGAAATTCAAGAGCTCCAAAAGCTTGCAAAGAAAGGAAAAATAGAAGTAAAGTTGCTGGGAGAACGCCCAAATATCTATCAAATTCAAGAAGCAAAGCGCGGAGGAGAAATAGATTCGTACATACGTGATTTAGCCTACAACGAATCTGCAATTCTCATCACAGCAGATAGAGTGCAGGCAGAATCTGCAAAGGCCCTGAACATAGAAGTGATGTTTTTGGCAAAAAAAGAGCACAAAGAAAAACTCCAAATCGAGAAATATTTTGATGAAACAACGATGTCTATCCATCTCAAAGAAGATTGTTTTCCAAAAGCAAAAAGAGGAAAACCCGGTGAATGGGCACTTCTCGATCTTGATGAAAAGAAATTAACAACAGCACAAGTACAAGATATGGCCATGGAAATTATAGAAGGTGCACGTACAGAAGCAAAGGCATTCATTGAAATTTCCCGACCAGGTTCAACCATTGTTCAGTATAAAGAACTACGAATAGTCATTACAAAACCTCCTGTATCTGATGGCTGGGAAATTACTGTTGCAAGGCCAATTAAAATTCTAAAATTAGAAGACTATAATCTTCCAGAAAAAGTTGCAGAAAGAATCAAAGTAAAGGCACGGGGAGTAATTATTGCTGGGCAAGTAGGCTCTGGAAAATCCACTTTTGCACAAAGTTTAGCAGAATATTACTGTTCACAAAAATTAGTCACAAAAACCGTAGAAAGTCCTCGTGGACTAATACTCAGCGATGATATTACACAGTACAGTAAAAACCTTGCAAGCTCAGAAGAAATTCACGACATTTTATTCTTATCAAGACCAGACTACATCATTTTTGATGAAATGCGAGACACACCAGATTTCAAACTATTCACTGATCTAAGACTTGGAGGATCAAATGTGCTTGGGGTTCTTCACGGTGCAACTCCCATTGATGCAGTACAACGGTTTATTGGTCGTCTTGAACTCGGAATGATTCCTTCTGTTTTAGACACCATTATTTTTATCGAAAAAGGGAACATTGGACAAATTCTTACCGTACAAATGCTTGTCAAAGTTCCTTCAGGCATGACCGAAGCAGACCTTGCACGACCAGTGATTGAAGTACGAGAACTCCTTTCAGATAAACCATTATTTGAAATCTATTCCTACGGTGAAGAAACAGTTGTTATTCCGCTACAAAAGGGCTCCTCTGAGTCTCCTGCACAAAAACTTGCAGAAAAACAAATAGAAAATTTCATGAGAAAATATTTGGATGAATTCGAAGTAGAAATGCTAGGCTCACATAAAGTAAAAATTTACGTTCCGCAAAAAGATCGAGCAAGAATTATTGGAACCAAGGGAGCAAACATCAACAAAATAGAAAAAGAACTAGGGATAAGCATTGATATTGTAAGCTTAGAAGAGACCACTAGAGAAGAAAAGCAACGTCTTGGTTACCATGTAACAGAAAGAGGAAATAATATTTTGATCAAAATTGATACTCCAGGAAAAATGGTTGATGTTTTTATTGAAGATAACTTTCTTTTTACTACAACCTCCAGTAAGAAAGCCGAGATCAAGATAAACAAGAAAAGTGAGCTAGGAAGGAAACTTAGCTATGCTTTAGAAGACCACGAAAAGGTCTATATTAAGGGCTAAAAGCCATTTTAACAGCATTTTACCCCTATTCTAAGCTCATTCCATACCTTTATATAGTCTACTTATATCTGAAAATCCAGTATACATGTCTCGCAAGAGAAAGTATAACTATAACCTATAGGTGAATAAAACAAAAATGGAACATGACAGAAATAGATCCGGTAGTTCCGGACGAAGCAGCTTCGGCGGCGGAAATAGATTTAACAGAGGCGGCAGCGGTGGAGGAAACTTCAGCGGGCCTCGAGAAATGCACAAAGCAGTGTGCTCCGATTGTGGAAAAGAATGTGAAGTACCTTTCAAACCAAGTACTGGTTCTGATGGAAATCCACGACCTGTGTACTGTAGAGATTGCTACCAAAACCACAAAAAATTCTAAGATCTAAAAAATCTTCAGAAGGTATTTATTTTTCTTTTTCTCATTATTCTTCTTTTATCAACATAAGAAATGATTTATTTTCATACTCATCCTTAGAAGCAAACACTAAAATGGCAGTGGTAATTGCTGAGTATAATGTACTAAAACTCTAGGACCAGAACAATGGGATTGAAATTCTAAAGAACCCTTATCAAGGAGAGAATCATTTCTTCTGGGAACAAGAACAGCAACATCGAGTTCTAAACCAAGAAGCTCCCAAAACCTATCTGCTGTATCTGATCCACAAGAACCCCCACCATAAATGGTATATCTCCCCTCAGCAGTATCCAAATAATGAGGAAAACCATAATCAAAAACAACTTCAGTCTCTCCAGAAAGAGATTTATGAGCCGTACGTAATCCATATTCCTCAGGTAAAGGACCAGCAATTTTATACCCCGATCTTACTAATAAGTCTCTGAGTAAGTAAATTAAATCTCTACGTTCAACACTTATCTCTTGTACCATCTTACAAATTCACTAAAGTCTCCGTATCAAACTGCATTGCATTCAATAAGTTACATGAGTTCAAACAAAAACATTTCCCTATCAGTTTTTCTTTTCGTTCTGTTGCAGCAGGACTATGCCAAAGTTTGTCAAAGTCATAATCAAACTCTTTTAAATTCCCAAAGGGAGTCGTAGGCTCACATATACTCACATCTCCACTGGAAAAAATGGTAGCATCTCGTATACCTGCTAAACAATTAACAGCCTTCTTTCTATGATGCAAAATAGTAATACTATGCTCAATTTTCTTCGTCTCTATTCGCGAAGCAATCGTCCCATCATCAAGCAAAGCAATAAGCTCTCGTAACTGCTCTTCAGAAGGGGGTTCATATCCATCATCTTCTCTGATATCAAAAGCTTCCATAAACTGTGGTGCAACGCCTCGTACACTATTAGGTTTTCGCAAAACATTTACTTTCAATGGAACACCTAATTCATGATTAATAAAATATTTGAAATCCTTCATTTCAGAAAAATTATCTCTATGCACTACCGTTGCAACAGACACAGCAAGTCTGGGATCATGTATTTCATTGAGTTTTTTCACCGTTTCACAAGTTTTTTGAAAAGAACCAACCATTCCCCGTACCTTATCATGTTTCTCTTCAAATCCATCTATAGAAAATTGCATAGTGAGTCGTGTTTTTGGTCCAAGAATTACGAGCATCTCATTGGTCTTTCGCACAGTAAGATCAGGTAATAGTCCATTAGTCGCAATATGAATTCTTTTCACCCCATTATTTTGTACAAAGAGCTTTACAATATCCACTAAGTCTTTTCGAATAAAGGGCTCTCCCCCAGTAAGAGTCAAAAGGTCAAGCCGTTCTTTCAAACTCTTGGTCAGTTTTTCAATTTCTTCAATACTATGTGCATTCCTAGGGTTATCCACTTCCTTCCAATAAAAACAATGTTTACAACGCAAGTTGCAATTATCAGTCACATAGAGCATAAGCATTTTTGGTGCTTGAAGCCCTAATGCTTTTTTGTAACGAGCTTGCATAACGGGTTTAATCATTGCACGTTTCAGTGATTTGGGCAAATGAGAAAAACTAGTCAGTAACTTATCCTGTGTCGAAGAGACCTGTACTGCTTTCATAGCAAAAGAACCCTCTCTGTAATATATAAAGTTTATTCTCTTCTAATAACAAGTTTTAAAAGTCAAATCTAATTCCAAGGCTATGAATGCCAGAGTAGCTCAGCTTGGATAGAGCGAAGCACTCCTAATGCTTAGGCCGGGGGTTCAAATCCCCCCTCTGGCGTATATATTTCTTTAAATAACAACAAGAAAAAAGAGCTTTATGCTCCCTAGAAGATTTACAACAAAAATTGATCAATGTCATAGGGGATGGTTAGGACAAGCGTTAGGCATACCAAAGGCAGGGCATAACGGAATAGACCTTGTCAATGATTTCTTTGCAGTAGAACTCAAAGCAAAACTAAAAGCAAAAGACTACTCTATAAACTTCGCAGTAAATGCAGACCAAGTAAATGATTTTCCACAGACATATGGTGAGAGACAGTATTACTGGGCATTTATGAAATACACACTTTCTAAACCAGTTTGTGAAGTGGTAGAAAGGGACGACCTAGAACAATTAGTTACATCAAGAGAAGTCTGGTGTCTGCCTTGGACTTGGGTACAAAGCTTTCCTATTTCTTATCCAAAACGCTCAGGCCCATTTAGATACGTACCAATAAAACAATTACCTAAAAAAGAAACCATGACAATATTTGAACAAGGAAAAGGCAAGATCTATGCACCAAGAGATACAGATTTAGAAGCTCTGCTCATTAATAGAGCACTCAGCTATGCACAAGAAGAGGATCAAAACACCTCTTTCTACTATGAAGAAGAATCCTAAAAGGATATAAAGAAAAGAACAAAAAAGAAAAAAATGGCTAGAATTCTCCTTGTGGAACAGAGAAAGACACTAAGAGAAAGAATAGAACAAGAGCTCAGTGTCCTAGGAACCGTTACCAGTTTTACAACATCGAGTGCAGCAAGAGAAAGACTCAAAACAAAAAGCTATGATCTCATCATGACAACCCACCATCCACCAGAAGTGGACTGCAGAGATTTCATAGAGCAACTAACAGATCGGCAAGTAAGAATCGGGGTTCTTTACAGTGAGGGTGTTACCAATATCTGCTATGAAAGAGTATACGAAGAACCACTTCCAGAAACGTACATACATGATCTAAGAGAACTTCTACAAACATTACCAAGACTCTAAAATCATTCTATCTGAAAATATTTCAAAGAAAACTTCTAAAACTTTATAAATAGGCGCCACCACTGTCAACAAAAATGAAAAGAGTATATTGGTGTGAATTTCCAGAAAAATGCAACTGGAAAAAACTGTCTCAGTGGTTAAAACATGAGAAGATTACCATCTATGTTGCATGCACATCTCGTGCAAATTATGATCTCTGGAAAAAAAAGATCGCAAAGTACTCGGAAAACATAGAAGTAAATGCTTGGCCAACATTACCCAAACAAGAAGGCTATTGGTTCTCTGGATATTGCACAAAAGAATCCATTGATGAACTCGATCAATACAGAGGATTAAAAATAAAAATTGATATTGAACCCCCTATTCCAAAAAGGTATCATTTTCTTTCTGCACTCACATGGCTAGGAACAAAAGTGGTACAAGAACCAGACAATACTCCTTATCTTAGAAAAAAAATAAAGTCTTTAAGTAGAGATACGCAAATTATTCTTTCAACATTTCCGCTGAAAGAATCAATACTCAAACGTTGGGGTTGGATAAAGGAGGAGAATCTCAACTATAATTACATGTTTTACTCAACTTTTATTCCTTTACCACTAAGAAAACTCTATTTACATTATTTTAAAAGACATTTTCTTCCTAGTCATAAAGACGCCTTCATTGCAGTAGGGCTTATTGGTACTGGAATATTTGGAAACGAACCTGTGTATAGAAATGTGAAACAACTAAAAAAAGATATTCAATTTCTTCGAAAAGAAGGTGTAGAAACACTGGTATTCTTCAACATAGAAAGCATCTCCCACCGTGGAGAAGAATGGCTCTATACCACCTTAGAAATAGCATAAGCTTTTTATAGAAAGAGAAAAAGCTCACTTTTATGGCTTTCTTTGAATCTGTCATTGTAAACGACTACTTTCGTTTTCTCTTTATTTTTATAGGCTCTATTTTTTTTGCAAACATTATCCACCTCATCCTCAACTCCTACTTTAAACGAAAAAGAAAAGAAACAAAAAACGCTTTGTACAACAGATTACAAAAAAATATTATTAAACCAATTTACGCCCTAATTATATTTATTGGCCTGTACACAGCATTAAAATCTATAAGCGTATTTGGAGAAACAGCAAGTATATGGGTAGACAACATATTCTACGCTTCTTTTATTCTCGTTTCTGCTGCAATTGCAACAAAAATATTGACAGTAATCGTAAACTCCTGGCTAAAAAAACAGCAGCATATGGAAAGACCCCCACAAATAATCAGTAAGATTCTTACAGGTATTGTTTACATTATAGCTGGATTAATTATTTTAGGCCATTTTAATATTGAAACAACCCCCTTTCTTGCAACTCTAGGTTTAGGAGGGTTAGCTTTAGGCCTTGCATTGCAAACGACTCTGACAAATTTCTTTGCAGGATTACATATCGTATCAGATAAACCCATTAGTATAGGAGATAGCATCGAACTAAACACAGGCCTTACAGGAAGGGTCTTAGACATTGGATGGAGATCAACACGACTCAAAACCCTCCAAAATACCATTGTTATTGTTCCTAACTCCATACTTGCAGATAGCATTATAACAAACAACTCCTCAAATGGGGAAAAAGATATAGAAAGTATAATTTTTACTGTAGAATGTGGGGTAGGGTATAACTCAAACCTCAAGGAAGTAGAACAAATAACAAAAGAAGTAGCAAAAAAAATACAAAAGACTGTAGAAGGTGCAGTCAAAGATTTTGAGCCAGAAATACGCTACACCCAGTTTGCAGATTCAAATATCAATTTTAAAATTTTTCTTCAGGCAAAAGAATATAATGCAAAGATAGTCATGGTTCACGAATTGATCAAAGCTATACAGGAACGATTTGAAAAAGAAAGCATTGAAATATCTTTTCCCGTACGAAAAATCTACTACGAAAAGGATATAAGCGATAAGAAAAGAGGCCTATAGATGATTCCTGTAGCAGAATTCATAAACTTTATTCTTCATATTGATACATATCTAAGCACAATAATTGCAACATATCATACCTGGACTTACGTATTCGTAAGTCTCATCATTTTTCTAGAAACCGGTTTTGTCATAACCCCTTTTCTTCCTGGAGATTCGCTGCTTTTCGCTTCAGGTTCTTTTGCTGCGTTAGGAGCCTTAAACATATGGATCCTTTTCTTTGTTTTAGTTTCTGCAGCAATTATCGGTGACACAGTAAACTATTCTATTGGCTACCATGTTGGACCAAAAGTTTTCAAACAAGAAAATGCACGTTTCTTCAAAAAAGAATATCTCCTTCGGACAAATGAGTTCTACAACAAACATGGAAAAAAGACAATCATCCTTGCACGCTTTATTCCGATCATAAGAACCTTTGCACCTTTTATTGCAGGTATTGGAAAAATGAACTATGGAACGTTCTTAAAATACAATGCTCTTGGTGCCTTTATGTGGGTAGGCCTATTTACCTTTGGGGGCTATTTCTTCGGATCGTTACCAATCGTACAAGAAAATTTTTCTCTAGTCCTTATGGGAATCATTGCTTGTTCATTAATTCCGCTAGGCATAGAACTATACAAACATAAAAGACAAAAAAAGAAAGAAGAAAGTTTTAACCCTACTTCTCTAAAGTAAGACCTAAAAAACGAACAAATTCTTCTGAACCTTGCGCATGAAGAGCACGAGTTTTGACTTTTCCTTGGTAAAGAGCAAGATCTCGAAAAAATTCCGTGAATGCTCTCTCTACACCTTTCACAGAACTATCGTGACTCACAAAGATAGTATCTTCAAGGGCATAGGCATTGAGAACTTGTTCAACATGATCCTGAATTGGAAAACAAAGGATAGGTTTTCTATACACTAATGCTTCTGTAAGTGTTTTCTGCCCAGCAAGAGTCATAATCCCTTTAGAGACTTTAAGATATTTCAAAAAGTCTGGAGTAAATTTAATATAGGCTACATTTTTCGGCAAGGAAATATCTAAATCCCCACCAAAGATAATGAAGGATTCCGTGGGGAATTTATGAGCCATCATACATACATGTTTTGCAAGTTTAGTCCCAAATTCAGAGCCTGCAAGCATAACCAAAAAAGGTTTTTTCTTTAAATGCAACTGTTTCATCAAAACCTCTTCACTAGGTAAACTTTCTGGAAGCTGATGAAGAACAGGATCTATATAAGTATACAAAAGATGTTTTTCTTTTTTACGCCTAAACGTAGGAATAAGAACAAGGTCTGCCTCATCATACAATTTTTCAAAATACACAGCTTCAAATTTCATTTTATAATTCACAGAGTGTGTTTTTGCATATTGTTTATAGAGTAAAGGATCAAAGCCAAATACAACAATACATTTTTTGCCTAACACTTTTGCAAGAGAAAGGCCCACAGGCTCAAAATCACTCACAATAACATCCGGGATAAAATTAAACGCATGCAAACGAACTTTCAAAGTCCCAATAAACCAAAAAAATGGGAGAAACATATTTCTAAAAGCAAAGTTCCAAACATTAACCTTCATAGACTTTCCAGGGAGCTTATATCCGCGAATACGAATGGTAGGAAATTTATCCTTAAAATATCTATACGAGTTATCATACCCTGCAACCATTATATGAGATTTAGGATATTTTCTCTTCAATGCTAAGATATTAGAATGTTCTCTTGTAGCATCACCATAGCCAATTCCTGATACAACAAACAAGATTTTCATCGCAACTTGTAAAACCTCTCTGCATATTTACAATTATTTTTTCTTCCGTAAATCAAGGAACGAATCAATGCCGGAAAATATAATGTAAACATATACACCCATTGACTTTTAAACATTTTGATGTACGTCAATTTAATATCAATATAAGGAGTAATATCCACATACACCTGGGGGTGAGTTTCACGAATAACATTCCAGACCTCAAAAGCATATACAGGATAATGTCTTTTCAAAGACTTTACCACTTCTAAAACAATAGCGTTAACTGCCTGATGATCAGGATGGGGGTCTAATCCTGAAGGCACATAAATTTTTTCAGGCCGAGTAAGCATAATAATTTCCCTCAATCTTTTTGCAACAAAAGGTTTCTGTACCTCTTGCTTAAGTTTCGTATCTTTCAATCCTAAATTTTTATCATCAGCAATACCAATGTATTCACTAGCCTTATCTGTCTCTTTAAATCGTGCTTTTTTTAGAAACTCTTCTTGTAGATGAGGAATACTCTTTTCTCCATGAGAAAAAACAACTTTAATGACTTTTTTTTCTTCAGCAACATACTTTGCAATAGTACCAGCCATCCCTATAGCTTCATCATCCGAACTACGAATGGGCACAAAAAATTAAAATACTGCCCATAATCAAACCACCTCCTTTACTACCCCAAGAAAAGATTTTTTCACTCTGTTTAAGGAGATTTGGGTTTTAATAAAAGAGAGACTATTCATACCATAATACAAAGAAGGTAAATATATAAACTTTTTCTAATCCAGTCCCGTATTCAGAATATTTTGCAAAGCAGCATAATCTCTAGATGTAGGTCTTCCCTCGTACAAGTCTCCACAATCAGGACATCTCATAGAAATTTCTAGTCTTCCCCTAAAATAACAACGACCATACTCTCTTGCATGAGGATGCCCCAATTCTTCACAAGAAGCGATTTCTAAACGACGTCTTTCTAAACTTTTTCCAATACGAGCAAGAAGTTCAGGGGTAAGAACAAGAGCATCAAGATCCATAAAGGAAACACAATGCTAAAAACTATATAAGTGTTTTCAAGATAAATCTATTTCTCTTCTACGAAGGAATTTCCAAGCAACAAAACCTCCCCCTAAAATGAGGAGTACAGAAAGACCAATAATCACAAAAGTCACAACAGTAAAACTACTTTCAGCAGGAGCAGAGATACTACTACCATCACTAGAACTTTCAGAAGAAGTACTATCAACTTCTGGTGCAGCAAGAGTATTACCATCAAGAGTAACTCCAAGCTGCATAGTTGATCCTATCTCAGAATAGACACCAATGTAAATAGTTTGAGAACCATCATAACTTATAGCGGCAGGGTCCGATGAAGAAGAGAATTCATTTGGTTGACATCCACTAAAAGTTCCACAAGAGTTATACCAAGTATCTTCAGGAGCAGCTAACTTTCCACTATCAATCACTTGATCACCATCTTCTTCCACATCAATAAGTTTATGATCAACATCCCCATTCACCGTATTGCATGTCCATCGTGAACCAGAGCAGCCATTCCAAGAACCGGTTTCTTCCATAACCGTTTCATCAATATGCCAAATAAGAACTCCCCCGGAACTATCCCCACTTAAAAGCTCTGCTTCATGTCTATTTTCAACAAAGAACAATTCCTCTTCAGACACTGGAAGCGCATAATATCGTATTCCAGAAGATGCAGTATCCTCAACAAGAGTATAATAATCATTTGTTTCTATTTTTTGATAATTACTTTCGCTCAGCCAGCCTAAATATGCCTTAGACCAAGGATCAAAACTTCCAGGAGGATCCATATATCCCCCATACCCCATAATGCTCCATTCTGCCGTACCTTTGGAAGTACCATCATCAGGCACAGTATCATACAGATCAGGCAGTCCCAAGTAATGTCCAAACTCATGCGCAACAATACCTACGGGACTTTCTTCACTCACCGTTTCATAATCAACAATTTGTACACCGTCTACCGTTACAGGAATAATACTATAATAGTGTGACCAAATATCCGCACCATTTCCTCCACCATTTTCATCGGGTTCTCCTGCATGCACAACAAAAAGTCCATCAACAATACCATCAGCATCATAATCATACTGCGAGAAATCAACATCAGGATCAGCAGCCTCAATTGCACTAGTAATCATTTCTTCCACATTAGCCTCATAATCATCTCCATAATATGCCATATCTTCAGTCAAAGTATACCATGTAGGAAGCACAGTTCCTCTAATGTTCAAAGCACCATAGGATTGATCATAATAATAACTCGCAAGGCTATCTGTATCACCAAAAAAGTTCTGATAAAGTTCATCCGTAGAAACAGAAGCTTCTGTATCCGGAAATTGTACAGGAATTACAATTGCACCTAGCTCCTTTTGATCATAGGCCGTTTCATATACAGCTTGCCCAGTAAAGATAATAATCGGTTTTGGTTCTTTTCGTGGAGGAGGAGGAAGTTCACCCTGTTGCTGCTGTTGTTGTAAATTTGGATCATAATAGGTATAAGCACCATTGGGTTCTTCTTTAACCCCGTATCCATTTTGCGTATTTGCAAAAGTTCTTTGTTGATTATACATATCATACAAAGGTTTTTGTTGAGGAGCAGGTCGTAGTGGACGAACTTGCCTAATAGTATCATAGCCACAAACAATTCCCTCATCTTGAATCTGTTGTGCACGCAAATCTGTTTTAAAAGCAAAATTTGTATCTGCCTCTATATACCCAGTCGAAGTAAATTTTCCTAAGTAGGGTTTTGGTTTGCCCGTAGTCGTATCTTTTTGAAAGACAATAGGACACTGGCTTTGTTTTTCATACACTTCAGAATAGTCATGATCTCCTTGCTGCTCAAACACAGTTTTTCCAAGATCAGTATCAGGATTATTAAAACGTTCTTTGTCATGTGAATATAAAGGCCCAGTAGGGTTTCCATCACTATCCACAGCAACAGGAACCCATGAACCATCAGCAGAAAGAATAGAATAAGGCGCAGCAGGTACGGCATAAGCAAGAGGGACTAACAGTAGAATAAATACAAAAACAAAGACCCCTCTTTTCATGTATCTCATTTATATCTCCAGGAAATTTAAAGGTTTCTGTAAGAAACAAGCACTTTCTACTCAAAAAACAAAAGTAAGACCATAACACCTATTCCTGCGAAAAGACAAACAAGTTGTAAAAAGGAACGAAGAGAATTTGGTTCTCCTCTATGCAATTCAGGAATAAGATCTGATCCAGCAATATAAATAAATCCACCTGCAGCGAAGGGAACAAACAGGGAAGTAAATCCTTCTAAGCGCTGTGCCAGAAGTAAAGAAATAATAACACCGAGAACCGAAGTCAAAGCAGTAAGAAAATTATAAAAGATAGCCTTAGGTTTTGAAAAGCCACCATGAATAAGAACACCAAAATCACCAATTTCCTGAGGGATTTCATGAAAAACAACCGCAATAGTCGTTGCAACTCCAACAGGAATACTTACAATATAACTTGCCCCAATAATTAAACCATCAAGAAAATTATGTGCAGCATCTCCTAAAAGATTCATATAGGCAAAGGTATGTATATGCCTTTTAGAATTTGGCAAATGGCAATGAATCCACTGCAAGAAAGCTTCTACAACAAAGGAAAAGAGAATTCCCAAAAGGATTGCAAAGGAAACTTGCAAGGTAAAACCATTGACTGCAACAGCTTCAGGGAGTAAATGAATAAAAGCATCACCCAAAAGAGCACCTGCAGAAAAGCTCACAAGATAAAGAAGGATTTTTTTGAGATTGCTATCCGAAAGACTTAAAGTAAGCACACCTACAAGAGATACAAAGCTCACAATAAAAACACTCACAATGGCATATGTCCAGATTTCTAAGCTCATAAAGACTGAAAGGCATAATCTATTTAAATAGCTTATTGATTCTCAATATCAATAGTGAGACAAACAAAACAAAAAGAAACATTGGAAGAAGAAATAAAAAAGAAGAACACGTTCTTTACAGCAGAAGATTTCTTTAAGGACATACAAAAAAAGAAAAGAAAGATAGGTATAGCCACAATCTATCGATTTCTCAATGAAAAAGTAAAAAAGAATGAATTACACTCCTATAGCTGTAATAGAAGAACATTGTTTTCTACAGAAAAGAAAACACACGCACATTTCTCCTGTGAAGTCTGTAAAACACAAAAACATCTAGAGATAAAAAATGTAGACTTTCTCAAAAATGAAATTAGTGGAGAAGTTTGCCATTTCCAATTGGATATTACAGGTGTATGTGAAAAATGCTTGAAAAAAGAAAAAAGGTTCTGAAATCTGTCAGGATTTCTGAAAATATTTCAAAATTTTTTTGTAAAGCTTTTTGAATATAATTTTTCTAAAGAAGAATACGATGGATTAATCTCTCCAGGTACTGCAAGCTTGGGTAATATTAAATGAATGCCCTATCCCTTCACTACACCAAGGGGTTTCAATTGCACAACAATCTTGCCAATACCAGCTTCATCACTCACAGAAACAACTTCATCAACGTTCTTATATGCACCAGGAGCTTCTTCACTAATTCCTTTCCAAGATGCAGCTTTAATAAAAATATGTTCTTTTTCAAGATCTTTCTTTACCTGCTCACCTGTCCAAGTATTATTTGCAGTATGTCGTGACATCAGTCGTCCAGCACCATGTGCAGTACTCCCAAAACTTTCAGCCATAGCCCCTTCTGTTCCAACAAGAATATACGAAGAGGTCCCCATACTTCCAGGCAGTAAAATAGGCTGTCCTACTTTTTGATACTTCTTTGGAACTTCTGCTCGTCCAGGCCCAAATGCTCGTGTCGCACCTTTTCTATGGACATACACTTCACAGCTTTCACCATCAATAACATGGGTTTCTAATTTTGCAATATTGTGTGCTACATCATACAAAGTAGTCAATTCTACTTTCTCTCCAAATACTTCTTTGAATGCTGTTCGTACTTGATGCCCAATGATATGTCGATTAGCCCATGCAAAATTCGCAGCAGCACACATAGCACCATAGTAATCCTTTGCTAACTGACTCTGTGCAGGGGCATAAATTAAATCCCTATCAGGAAGCGTTTTCACAATATCTGGAAAAGTATCCTCCATCAATCGTAAATAATCTGAACAGACTTGATGGCCTAATCCTCGTGAACCACAATGAATCATAAGAACAATTTGCCCTTCTTCAAGTCCAAAAGTTTTTGCTGCATCTTTATGAAAAACTTTTCGTACTTCCTGTACTTCAAGAAAATGATTTCCTGCACCAAGTGTTCCTAACTGCCCTATTCCTCGTTCTCGTGCTTTTCTACTGACTTTACTTGGATCAGCACCAGGCATTTTTCCACCTTCTTCACAAAACTCAAGATCTTCTTTGCTCCCATACCCACGAGATACAGCCCAAGCTGCACCATCACGTAAAACATCATCTAATTCTTTGGTACCCACCTTCACTTGTGATCGTCTTCCTACTCCAGGAGGAACATGAGTAAAAATAGCATCTAAGAGCTGTTGTATTTTGGGCTCAACATCTTTTTTGGTAAGGTTTGTTCGCAAAACTCGTACACCACAGTTAGAAACAACCATATTTTCTGCAATAAAATTATGATCCCTATCATTCATAGTTACATCATAGACCATTCCATCATAAGGAACTAAGTGTATAGACGAAATTTCTGACCATGCTAACCCTTCATCACCCCAAGCATATTTTTTACAATAATCCTCAAACTTTAAACAAGAAAGAGCAATACGAACATTTTCTTTGTCTTCATACAAGGATCGTTCTATAAACCTTTCATTAACGTATTCTCCTTTAAGAGTACTCATAATAACTTGAGGAGGGAACATATACTCTTTCATAGCTTTAGCTCTTTGACGTGCTTTTAAACGAATATGCAAAACCTGTTCTTTATATCGGGCATAGTGAGCAGTAAGCATAGCAAGGCGTTGTTTTTCTTTATGATACTCAAAACCAACAGTCTCCAAAAAACGAAGATGATTTTCAGGATTTGTCTGAATCAATATCCTCCAGCCTGTTGTTTCTCCATCAACACTATCATATGTATAACCGTCTACAGGAACGGGTTCACAACTAGTAACCTGAAACGCAGCAAGAAGAGTTCGAATATCATTGAGAAATTCTAAAGCATTCTTTTCAAGACTTCTTAATTTATTCATACCAAGACTATATTCCATAAAATTATACCCATTATTACTTTTGGGAGAAGAAAGTTCAGCACCAAAAAAAGAAGCCAAAAATAATCTCTGTTGCCACAAAGGAGCATTCATAACCCAAGTAGGAACACGATACTCTTGTGTCGTTTTTTTCCCAACAGGACATCCTAAAGCAACTAAGAGAGCAAAGAAGCCTGTTGCTTTTTTTTGCAAACTATACTCAGTAACAGAGAATTCATTCACTCCATATCGTGTTTTTATCTTATGCTCTCTTTCTCTATGATAAACCCCAAATCCTGTAATGCCAATATTTTGTAAATCCTTTTGAATGGTAAGCAGATCTTCTTCTTTTCCATAACAACTAACGACCCCTTGAGAAGAGAAATAAATAGTTCCATCTCCAAAAAGAATACCTAAAAACTTTAAAAGAACAGGAAGTTGTGGAGAATTATAACGCAAAGGAAGAATATTTAATTCTTTAAGAGAATGAAGAATTTGTTTTCTGGCATTACCTATATCAGTAATCTGAAAGATATCAAGAACAGAGAGTATATCATCTTCACTAACAAGGATATCATCACTAGGCTCTTCATATTCTACACCTTTAAACGAAGAAATCAGTAAAGTATCCTCTTTCGAAAGTTCTTCAGCTCTTTTCATTCCATTTTGTGTAAACAAAGGATGATCATCTGTAACTTGAATGGTATGACCAGTCTTTGTTCGAATTTCAAAAAGAACACCAGAGCCAGGTTTTTTCATAAATGCTAATAGTTTACTATCCTTAAGTTGCTTTGTTGTAAAATCAGAATGACGTAAATGAAGGGTATTCCATTTTTGCTCAAGATCTTTAATCTGTAACCATGTACCATATTGTAAAGAAACTTTACTATCATCTTTAAGACAGTTAATATCAAATCCAATTCCCCCAGGACTAATACAACCCGTTTTCGCATCAATAGCTGCAACGCCCCCAATACTAAACCCATAGCCTTGGTGAGCATCCGGCATCATAACAGAATGTCCTTTAATTCCTGGAAGGGTTGCAACATGTACACCTTGACAAATACACGTATCCTCTAACATCTTTTGCATGAGCTTTTCATCAGCAAAAATCTTCACAGGAACTTTCATATCTCCCTGCTTTTCAATAATATAAGAATAATGATTCAACTTCTTGGGTTGAATATGCATAACTGTTCCATCTTTTTTTTTGCAGTCTACCATTTTTATATATCTAACACCATTTGTATAGTCACGCACGTTTTTTCTTCTTTTATAAACATATCGTTATAGGTACTCGACTTAATTTGTGTAATAATTTCATACTGGTCACCACTATCTCCAAGAACGACAGCAAGAAGAGACAGACCCTTTGTTGTTTCAGTAATACGTAAAGATTCTACCTGAGCTAAAAGAAAACCTTCTGTATCAACAAAGAATAAAAGTTCTTGAATGAAATCATAGAGAAGTGTTTCTTTGGATTTTGCTTTGACAGAGACCTTTTTCTTTTTCTTGGCTTTTACTTTTGTAATATCCGTCATCGTTGCAAAAGTAGCAAGGGCAGCATGAGAAAATGCCTCATCAAGTGTTTTCCCATAAGCAAGAAATTTCACATCAGCAGTATGAGGAAGAAAAGTGTATTTTTGCATAGACATCTAAAAAGAAGGAAGGTATAAAAAGCTTTTTAAAGAAGTGAAAAGGCGAAAAAGTATGACAAATCCCCTTTTATTCTATCTTTGGGAACATAGTGAAATACATCAGCTCTATACTCCTCATTTTGATGAACTTCTACAAAGAGCAGATGCAATATACATGGAATTTCCATGCGATTACCCAGATATAGTCACAGAAATAGAAAGAGAAGTCAATAATTATAGAGCAACAGGAATATTTCCGAAAAGATTAAGAGATTCTGAACTCACAACAGAAACATACCTTGCTAGAAAATGGGTCAGTACACAAAAAAGGATCATTCTAGAAAGATATCCTGAATGTACATTTGATCATAATGCAGAAGATAGAGAAAGTATGCAAGCACTAGTAACACAATCACTAGAAAGAGGAATGGAAAAAAAGAGGCAGTTCTACGGAAAAAGTACTGCCTATCAAAGAAGAAGAGAAGAAGCTGTTCTAGAACAAATTTTAGCAATTCCAGAAACAACAATTGTACTCTTTGGTGCAGGCCATAAAAATCTAGCAAGAGAGGCACAAAGAAGAAGAGAAATAGAAATCATATACTCCTATCCCTTCGTGAGTCAATCATTTGGCATACAAGGAAGGGAATATTTCGAAAGAGAGGGCAGAGTAGATAGAGAACTATATTTAAGAGAATTTCTAGAAGATGTTTCAAATGCTGGACTAAGAAAAGGCTATGATCTTGTTGGAGAAGAAAAAGATATACTTGCACACGAGATTGCCGTACAAACTTCTATAGAAGATATTGAAAGTTATGCAAGAAGAATGAAATTAGGTATTGGATTTATAGATCCAGGAGACCTTTTTAAACAATTTGTAAAAGGAAAAGAAGAGATTGAAAGAAGGATTGAAACAGCAATGGAAAAGAGTTCAGCTATTCCAAGAATTGCAGGAATAGACGAAAGGTTTTTCAAATTTTAAGTTCTAAGAGCTATTTCTTTCGAAAAAGAAAATAGACAAGTAGCCCAACAAAAATACCAAATAGAACCATACCAACAATAGGAACAACAGAGTTTGTCAGTAAAGAGCGTTGCAAATCATATCCAGTCAAACTCAAATCACCAATAACAATAGTATTAAAGTAACTCGTTCCCTGAAACAACAAAAAGAGCAGTCCGATAAACACAAGAAGAATTCCAGAAACAATCTGCGTGGTATGTGTTTCATATTTCTTTCCAAAGATCGTAAAAGAAACAAGTTTGCCCTTTATCCAAGAAACCTCTGAAAGACGAAAACCATCTACAAAGAAAGAAAGCAAAAAAAAGGGCACAAAATTTCCCAGTGCGTAAAAGAACATAAGTAAAGCAACTTTAAGATAACTTCCTAGCACGGTAGCAATAAGAAGCACACCACCAAGAATGGGGCCAGTACATGCAGTCCAGCCAAGAGCAAAAAGCATCCCTAAAAGAAACACTCCAAAAAGACTTTTCGCCTTAAACACTTTTACAGGTAAAAAAGAAAACCCCTTCCCCAGAATTTGCATAATACCAAAAAGAATCAGAAAGAGACCCGCAATAAAAATCAAAGAGCTATTCTTAGATTGAAAAAGAAGAATACTCTGCCCAATTGCAGAAGCAATAAGACCTAAAGAAATAAACACCGTAGTAAAACCCAAAAAGAAAGTAAGAGTATGTAAAGTACTTCGTTTCTCTAAACCATAAGAAAAGTACATAGGGATGGTTGCAAGTGTACAGGGAGAAAGCAGTGCAAGTAATCCTCCTAAAAAGGCAACAAAATAACTAATTGCTTCCAAATAATATACAGCCTGTTCATTATTATATTCTAAAACCTTTTGAAGCCCAGGAGGTAATTCCAAAGCAGAAGCTACACAAGTAAAGAGAAGGATACAAATCAAAGAAAAAAACAGGATTTTTTTCATAAAGGCAAAAAAGAAACCCAGTTAAAATAGTTTATGGAGAAAAAAGATTTAGATATTTTCCTTAGCAGGAGGATCGCTTTTCTCATAAAGATAAAGAAAATTTGCAGCAGAAGTATGTCCCCACCAGCTCTTACGCAGTTTAATATCATACCCCCAAGCATCAGAGCCATGAAATGCAACAGCCATGGTAGCAAGTGCTAAACAAAAATCACGCACAGCAATATCATTATAGCCTAAACTAAATGCAATACCAAAAAGATGTAAAGAAAGCAAAAGTGCACTTAAGCGTGTAAACAACCCTAAGACTAAAAAGATACCAAAGACAGTTTCAAAAATTCCATTCAAATAAATAAAAGTTAAAGGCTCTACAGGAAGTGAACTTGTCCAAGAAGGAAGCCATGCTACCCATGCCCCAGCATGAAATAATTGATTCAAACCAAACCAAAGAAAAAGAAAAGCAACAGAATAACGTAAGAAGATAGAAGAAAAATTTCGTAATCGTGTATAAGTCATAAAAGAAATGAAGGAAAAGAATTATTTAAACCTACCGAAAAAACAACTATAGCAAAGAAACTACATTAAATATATAAACAGCAAATCCACAGATCAGCAAAGGTGAACCTATGGAACACGAAAACGAAAGCGAAAAAAAAGTGTACAATCCTGAACACAAAACACATGAACATACGGAACATAAAGAACACCATGAGCAACATACAAACCATGGTCCAAAAGAAAAACCTTCAAAGATTACAATTACAAATTGGGTTCTTCTCGTTTTATTCGCAGCGATTCTTCTTTTTAACCAATATCAAGTCATGGGGCTAACATCTAGTGGAAGCTCAGGCTTCTCCTATGGTGGCGATGATCTTTCTGATGTAGATGTAACACAAATTCAATCAACTGCACAAGGAATCGCACTTCTTTTCCCAGTCAGTGAAATAAAAACGACAGAAGATGCAATTGCAATTATGATTCCAACTGGCACTCCAGAATATGGAGAAGCTATGGGAGTATCTTATGATGACCCAGTAACAGCTCTGAGTTTACTGGAAAATGGATATGCTTCATTAAAAGCACAAGCACAAGCTGATCCAGTAGTTTGGGATCGTTACCTTGCTCTTGCTGCAGCTCCAAGAGGAATTTCTTGTGAGTTCTGTTGTGGCGTTGGAGCACAGGGAATTAGTGCAGATGGTACTTCGCGATGTGGCTGTGCACACAACCCTGCAGTACAATCAGTAACATTATGGCTCATGTTAAATACAGATTATTCTGACGCAGAAATCCTACGAGAAGTCTACAGATGGAAATCTTTATGGTTCCCACAAGACATGGTAGGCCTTGCATTACAAATAGCAGGTGGCGATACAAGCGTTTTAGAAGATTTACCAGGAATGGTAGGGGGATGTTAAAATGATGAATAAAAATTGGATTTTTGCTATAATACTAGCAATTTTAGTCGTTGTCTCTGTGATTCAAGCAGTGCAACTTAGTGGGATCAAAGATGACATAAGTAATGGAGATATAAGCACATCAAGTGGATCTTCTTCTGCAAGTGTAGCAAGTTCAGAAAGCTCTACAAGTAGTAGTAGTTCTTCCTTAAGTGAACTTCCATCCATGGTTGGTGGGTGTTAATTTTTTCTTTTTTGGTGTAAAAAATGAAAACGATAAAAGCAGAAAAAGTAACGTGGATTCTCTTGGGACTTATAGCCCTTGTTCTTATAATCAACCTCTATTTTACAACAGCAATGCAAGGAATAACAAAAGACCTTGCTTCGCAAACAGAAGAGCTCAATCGAGCTGCGCAAATACAAGTAACAACCATTAGCGATGCAAGCTGTTCTGACTGTTTTGACATTTCTACTGTAGTGGATTCCATTACAAGTGCAAACGTTGAAGTGACTTCACAAACAGAACTAGACTATACAGAAGCAAGTGCACAAGAACTTATTGAAAAATATAATATTGAAAAGCTTCCGACAGTGATTGTTACCGGAGAAATTGCAAAAGAAGGCTCACCGATTACAGGTTTAACAAGTGTCCAAGACGCTCTCATTTTTGAAAACCTAGAACCTGTATACTTAGAAGTAAGCTCTGGTGAATACAGAGGCAGAGTTCAAGCAACTTTAATTCAAAATAGTGAATGTGAAGACTGTTACGACCTAGGAAGCTTCGTTGACACACTCAAAGAACTCATATCAATATCTGATGTGAATACCATCGAGTTAAGTGATGCCTCTGCAGAAGTGGAAACATACAACCTCTCAGAAGTACCAGCAGTGATTTTAAGTGGAGATCTAGCTCTCTACCCAGATACAGTACAAAAGCTAGAAGCACTGGGAGTATATGTAGGAGATGACCTTGTTCTTACTGCAAAGCTCAATCCTCCTTACTGGGATCTTGCAGATGATGAAGCAAAAGGCCTAGTAAGTATAGTTTATCTTACGGATGATTCTTGTGAAGACTGTTATAATGTAAATATTCACAAGACCGTACTAGAAAATTATGGCGTATTCCTTGCCCAGGAAAGTACAGTAGACATCTCTAGTAGTGAAGGACAGGACTTAGTAAACAAATACAGTATTACTCAAGTTCCAACAATCATCGCATCTTCAGATATGAAATACTATACAGACCTAGAAAAAGTCTGGGAAAAAGTAGGATCTGTAGAAGACGATGGAAGCTATGTCTTTAGAAATGTCAGTATTGTATCTGCAAACTACACGGATCTGAGCGAATAAACCTTTTTATTTTTTTATTTTAAAATTTCTTTGAATACTCAGTCATAAGTAGTATTTTCTTAAGAAGTAAATAGACTATAACAGAAAAAAGTGGCCTAACAAAGAAAAAGAACTAATCTTCTTTAATGAATTCTTCCAAAGGAATACTCAATTCTTCTTCAGATTTAATTGTTCCTCGTGCCTTCATGTATTCTTTTGCAAGAAGATAGAACATGAGACCAAGGGATTTCTTTCCCTTATTATTACAGGGAACGACAAGATCCACAAAGTTAGACTCATTGTTTGTATCACAACAAGCGACAACAGGAACACCAGTACGTACAGCATCCATAACCGCATTTTTATCTGGCCATGGATCAGTAACAAAAAGAATTTTTATTTCTTTAAAATCTTCAAGAGCAGGATTTGTAAGTAGTCCAGGTCTATATCTTCCAGCAATAACCGGAATACCTGTTAATTTATGGAAAAGCTTCGCTCCAGCCCATCCATTTTCTCTTCGACAAACAACAAGAATATCTTTTGGATCATATTGAGCTAAGAATTTTGCAGCGATTTCAATTCTTTCATCAATTTTCTTTACATTCAAAACAGACAATCCATCTGCTCGAACTTTATAGATAAAAGGAGCCATATAGCTTGTTCGAAACTTTGTTCCAATATGTAAACCAACTTTGAGATAGTTCTCTAAAGGAGTTAAAAATACTTCTTGTTCCTCTGTCATGGGTGTACTGAAATTATCAAGGGTATATAAAGCTTTTGCCAGTACAAAATTAAGAATACTCTCTCTCCAGACGTATAAGTTCTTTCAACTTGACTTCTCGTTCTTTGCCAAAGATTCCTGTCTTAATATAGGGTATATGCCATGCTGCAGCAAGGTGAGCAATAAGAGGGTCCATAGTCTCTCCCGAGCGATGAGATATCACTGTTTGTATGCCTTTTTTTCTACAAAGATCAACAATTTCTTTTGTATGGACAAGAGACCCAATCTGATTTGGTTTGACAATAATACTATTTACGGACTTGTGTTTCAGTGCGATATGCAAACGGCCTATATTTGTAGTAACAAGATCATCTCCACAAACTAAAGTACGTTTTCTTTGCACTTTTGAAAAACCAGAAAAGTCTTCTTCTTGTAGTGGATCCTCAACATAGCCCAAACGGTACTCTTTAATCCATGTATTCACCAAATCAATCTGTTGCTGTGTTGAAAACAGTTTTCTTTGAGATAAAGACGAAAAATTGCTATAGGTATACTTTCCTCCAGAATAAAACTGAGAAGAAGCCATATCCACACCAAAACGTGCAGGGATATCTCTAGACTCTAACAAGGAAGAAAGAAAAGAAAAGACGTCTTCATCCGTTTTTGGAAGAACAAAGGCTCCTTCATCCGTTTTCTTTTTTGCCAAAGTGAGTTTTCCAATAGTATCATACACCTTCTTATTAATCCTAACTCGTTCAACAAAGCTTTTTGCTTGAGGAATTAAAAGAAACTCCTGTATATCCGTACTTTTAAAAGCTGTATGAGCCCCACCTCCAATACAATTGCCTAAAGGAATAGGAAATCGTAATCGTGAAGAAAGGTACGGTGCAATATTTCCCTTCGATAATGCCTGTAAGCATGCTGACTGGAGTGCAACAACAGCATTCCCACCAATTTCAGAAATAAAAGGATCAAAGACCGCAAGATCCGAAAATTCTTCTAAAGAGACACCAACAAGTTTCATACGAGTATTAATAAAATGAACGGAGAAAGAAATTCCTTGAGAAGAAAAACAAGGCACTTCATGTTTTCCTGTAGACGCACCAGAAGGAGCTGAGCCCTTATACTTTTTATTTACTATAACTTCTATAGTTTTTTCTCCACGGGAATTATGAATAATACGAGCTTTCAAGTCTTGTATACGCATATACTCTTAACAGCACTAAAACTTTATATGTCTTTGTAATGGTAAAAAATATTCTTCTGAAAATCTTTCAAAATTTTTGTGTAAAACTTTTTGAATATAATCTTTCTAAGGAAGTCATACGCTGGAGTCGCCTAACCTGGTAGGGCGGAGGTCTTAAAGCTCCCTAGTCTAGAGGAACTAAGGAGTATAAGACAACCTCTTGTCTTGACGGACTTTCTGGGTTCAAATCCCAGCTCCAGCGCATAAAACTTTTCAAGAATATAAAACTTACGAAAAGAAAGAAAGAAAGAAAAAAACTACCTGTTTCTTCGCTTAGAAGGCTTTGTTCCTTTAAAGTGCCAATATGCTACTCCTACCAAAAGAAGCACACCTACACCAGCAAGGATCCATGGTAAAGTAGAACCTTCAGAAAAATATTCTGATGCAGGACGCTTTACTCCAGGTTTACAAACTCCACTAGCACAAATATAGTTAGAACCTAACGTTGAACAAGCAACATTTATAGTACTAATATCATTATTAATACCACTACCTGTACTTCTACATCCATATTCCAGAAGATTTGTACTGCTCTGACAAGAATCTGTTAACATAGATCCATTAGAAAGAGAAGCCGTACCTTTTACAGTATATGCAGTATTACTACCATCACTATCTGTACACACAGCACTCACCAAGCCTACACCCAACAATAACAAACCTAATAGAATAACTATACTTTTTTTCATTTCATCACTCCCCTTTTTATAATAAATACAGACTAAGAATAGTATTTTATATAAAAAAAAACGATTCTATAATATATACTTTAAAGAATATGCTTCTGCAACATCTTCTGAAGCTCAAAGAAAACAAATCCTGACGCAGCAAGAGGAAGGATAAGCATCCAGTCATAAACAGTCAAAGGCACCAAGGAAAAATAACTCGCTAAGGGAGTGTACAATAACACTAACTGAAGAAGGAAAGAAAAAAGCACAGCCCCATACAAATATCCATTTGCATCAAGAGAGAAAAAAGAATGCTCATCAGAACGAGATGCAAAGACAATAAAGAGCTCAAACAAAATCAAGGCTGTAAAACACACCGTCCGTGCCTTATCCAAATCTCCATACTGAGAATACCATAAGAAGAGCCCTAAAGTCACAGCTACAGACAGAAGTGTAGAAACGAAAAAGAAAGAATGCATACGCGAAAAGAAACTTTCTTTAGGATCTCTTGGCTTTTTTTGCATGATGCCTTTTTCAGCAGGATCAAGCCCCAAAGCTAAAGCAGGAAAACTATCCGTAACAAGATTTATCCAAAGTAATTGTAAGGGAAGCAGGGGCAAGGGAAGAGCAAGAACAAGAGCTAAGAAAACAAGAGCAACTTCACCCAAGTTTGCAGCAATAAGATATTTAATAAATTTTTGGATATTTGCATAAATAACTCTTCCTTCTTCAACAGCAGCAACAATAGTTGCAAAGTTATCATCTAAAAGAATAAGATCAGAAACATCCTTAGAAACATCCGTACCCTTCATATTCATTGCAACGCCCACATTTGCCTGTTTCAGTGCAGGAGCATCATTTACACCATCACCAGTCATTGCAACAATTTCTCCATTCGCCTGTAAAGCTTTTAAAATTCGTGCTTTATGTAAAGAATTTACTCGTGCGTAGATAGAAACATGGCGAGCAACTTTTCGTAATGCAGTATCAGAAAATGCATCAAGAGAACTTCCAGAAAGAGCTTCACCAACAATTCCAATTTGTGTAGCAACAGCACGAGCAGTAAGTTCATGATCACCTGTAATCATAACGCAGCGAATTCCAGCCTTTGTACACAGTGCAATGGCACCTTTCACTTCTGATCTCGCAGGATCCATCATTCCTACAAGTCCCACAAAACAAAGGTCTTTTTTTCCATAGGCAAAGGCAAGGACACGAAGTGCTTTTTGAGAGAACTCTTTATTTGTATGAAGAATCATTTTTTTATCTTGAGAAGTAATCTTTCGAATCTTTCCATCAATCTCAATAGAAGAACATTTACTAAGAACCACTTCAAGCGCTCCTTTCATATAGATAATCCCTTCTTTATCAGTCACAGTCATAAACTTCAAATCTGAAGAGAAAGGAACCTCAGAAACTCTATCCAAGGCAGCAACGCCTCCTTTAGCAGCAAGCACTTGCAAAGCTCTTTCTGTAGGGTCCCCAAGATCAAGCGTTGCATTATTACAACTCGTAGCAATCAATAACAAAGAACGGACATCTTTCTCTGTCTTCTTTCCTCGCAATAAAATATCTCCTTTAAGAGAATATCCTGAGCCTGTAACAGTATACTCTCGAAAAGAATGATACAAATGAGTGACAGTCATCTCATTCTTAGTCAAAGTTCCCGTCTTATCACTACAAATAACACTGACACTGCCTAAAGTCTCCACAGATTTTAGCTTGCGTATCAATGCTTTCCTTTTGAGCATTCTTCGTAGTCCCAAAGCAAGAGTAATAATCACCACTGCAGGCAAACCTTCTGGAATGGCAGCAACAGCCAAACTCACCGAAAGAAGAAACATCTCAACAAGGGCAAATCCCTCATACAAGCCTATACCAAAGATCAAAATACAAATAATAAGAACAAGAAAAGTAAGAACTTTCCCAATTTCTTTGAGTTTTTTCTGCAAAGGAGTTTCTTCTTGTTCAATAGTATCTAGTGCCTGTGCAATTTTTCCCAGTTCCGTACGCATTCCTGTAGCCACAACAAGAGCTCTTGCCTTTCCACGAACAAGGATAGTCCCAGCAAAAAGCATATTGCTTTGATCACCTAAAACAAGCTTCTCTTTTTTCAAGGTTTCAACTGTTTTTTTTACTGCTTTTGACTCTCCTGTAAGAGATGCTTCATCAACTTCACAATCTACAAGAGAAAAAACACGACAATCTGCAGGAACCTTATCCCCTTCTTCAAGAATAAGAACATCCCCTGGAACAAGCGTATCACTATGAACCAGAACATCTTTACCATCACGTAAAACACGAGAAGTATATTCTCTCATTTTTTGAAGAAGTTGGATGGCTTTTTCTGCTTTATACTCCTGAAACAAACCAAAGCCTGCATCAAAAAGAATCACAACAAGAATAATGACTGCATCAATAATATTACCAATAAAGAAAGAAACAATACATGCAAAAAGAAGAACATAAATCAGAGGATCATGAATTTGATGGAAAAATAATTGAAAGAAGGATATTTTCTTTTCATGAGTAAGAGTATTTAGTCCATAATGTTGTAAACGTTTTCTTGCCTCTGCTGAAGATAATCCCTTCTCAGTTGTTTTCAAATCTTTAAAGATTGTTTGAACATCCTCTTGATAGAAAACCATGAAAAGAAACAAGGAAAGAAAATTTATAAAACTATTGCCAAAAAAGAAAAAATTATTTCCTTTTTTTAGGAGAGCTATTTTTTCTAAAATGCCAATACATTATTCCTACCAAAAGGAGCAGGCCTACTCCTCCAAGGATCCAAGGTAAAAAACTTTCAGAGTCGTATTCTGCTGCATGAAATCTTGTCCTTAATGATGATGAAGTACTCCTCGTTGTTGCAGATGTACAAACCCCTGCAGAACAGGTAGAACCGGTACCAACGTCTGTTGCACAATCCCTAACAGTATAATACCAATGGGTGGAATCAGAACAATAATATTCCAAGAGCTTTCCTACTTGAGAACCAGCCGTTCCACAGGAATCAGTATGAGCACTAGAATAAGGATAACTTGTTCCCTTAAGGGTTCCACCTGAAACAGTCCCTACAGTAG
>JAHFJQ010000017.1 GCA_023245755.1 archaeon
ACTTCTTTGCATTGCAGATAAAGGTAAGGTTCCTTCTTGTAACATTGCTTCATGAAACTCTGCAAGCCTAAAAGAAAGACCTTGTTTTTCCCTTGCTTGTGCTTCCATACGATGAAAGAGCACATTTCCAGTAAGGTATAATGCCCCGTATTGTTGCATAGAAGAAAATATAGCAACATCCGCATCTGCACGAGATTTTGGAAACCCAGTAAGCTGTGCATACAGCTCTTCCGATCCACGAACTATATCTTGTTCTCCATCTACATTCACAAAAGGATTCTCTAAATATTTTCTTTCTCCTGTTAAACATCCTAAGACAAAGTACACTCTTGCACCTAATCTTAGTTGTCCTGCTTCTGCGAAAAATTGTTCTTCTAAGTCCATACCTGGAGTGCCAATAAAGCCTCTTTCTGACATGACTTGTTCTGCAACTCTTGTTGTCCAGCCTTCGATTAAATCGAGAGGGAATAACCAGCCTCGTATACGTGAAGGATGCTCTGTTGCACGGACTCCCTGATAATGATGGCCAGGAATAAGTTCGTGTGCGACGGTTCCTGCAAGTGCTGGGCGACTCATGACATTTCCTTGCCTTTCCGTTATGAAATACACACTCTTCTTTACTCCTTGCGCAAAGGGTCCTGGTGGATTCATTGCAGCTGAAGGAATCATTGGACGTAAATATGTTGGAGTGAATGCAATTCTTGCCTCATTTGGACCTTCTAAAGGACGTACAATACCCTGCTCATATGCAAAACATGTTGCTTGCGTAAGAATTTCTTCTGCAACACGGACTGCTTGACCTTGCTCACATTCTGTTGCGGTCTTCAGTAGCCTTGTTACTTCAATAGCAGAACTTCCTTCTGGGAAGTGATATTTTTCTATAACTCTTCTTCTCAGATCTTCAATTCTTTCCATTCTTTGCCTTATATCTCCTGTTGCAAGTCTATGCATTTCTTCTAGAGAAATTTCTATCCCTCGATCTTGAAATAAGGTTCTTGTTACCTCTTCTCCAAGACTCAAATTTCTTCTTGTGGGCATTGCCCCAAGACTTGCTCTATAGTGTTCTACCGATTCAGATGCTGTTTGTAAAGCTTCATCTAAAGAAGACATATCTTGATAGCTTACACTTTCTGCAAAAGAACGAATTGCAGATGCCATTGTTGCATAGCCTTCTGCGGTTTCACATTCCATATCTCTCCAGGTTTCTACAGGACGATCTAAACGTACTAGGCCTTGATCTAAGAATCTTGGAAGTTGTTGTAACTTTCTGACTAAGCCATCCACTCTTTCTCTTTCTGGTCTTGGATCACGTTCTAAGAAAAAGATAAGATCTTCTGCAAACAAATAGAGATTAGAAAGAGGATTTACTGCGTGTCTGGGAGAGCCATCAATATCTCCAATTGTATCCGTGATCTGTGCTCGTAACTCTCCTGCTGCAACTTCAAGGTCAATTTCTTCCGCAAGAGTTTCTCCTGCTTGTGCACTTGTTATTCTCCTTGCAAGACCACTACAGGCTGTAGCAAAATCTTCCATTGCTTGTTCGCTTATATCTGGAAGTTCATCTGGATGTCTAAAGTCTTCCTTGCTTACTGCACGAAGGGTATTTGCGGCCATAAGAGTATCAAACTCTTTAGAAAGGATTCTGTAATCATCAACCATGTGGGGCTGGATAAAGAAGGAATGTTATAAAAAGATATCGCTCGAAAGGTTAATAAAGTTTGTTGGCTATAAAAAGCGAATGGTTGTTTTTGGCTCTACAGACTATTTTCATGCAATGGATGCTCCGAAATCGCAGATTAAAGAGATGCATGTCAAAGAGTTTGGAGTAAGTGCAAAGATTGGTGATGTTCTTCAAGCGTTAAAGGCAGATATTGCTACAGGTACACAGCATGTTGAGTTAGTCTTTGGTGGTACTGGAAAAGGAAGTCTTCAGGGTATGAATACCAACCCAGAAATGTTTGATAGAGTGAAGAGAGAAGAAATTCGAAAACTTGCAAAAATTAATAATGTTACGTTAAGTACACACGCAGCAGTAAATATGGCGGGATTTTCCGGGTTTAATAATCGAGATGCCTTTGAAGATAGAGTGCAGCAAGATAAATTACAAGAAATTAAAAGAACCATTGAGTTTGCCGCAGATACTGCTGGTGGTGGAGCTGTTGTTCTGCACACAGGGGAATTTCCAAGAACTGTCAAAGATTCAAAATTTAAAGTGGGAAGTGACAAACAAGAACTTCTCTACCTTGCAGATAGAGAAACAGGAAAAGTTGTTGCGATTCCCAAAAGCCCACTTGATGTTCCTCAATGGAAAAAAGTGAATGGAGAATATGTGGATCTTGATGGAAAACCATTGAAAGATCAAAGAGACTATGCGCATAGAGTGCCAGAAATAAATAAAGAAACGGGTGAAATTCTTTGGAAAAAGGGTGGACTAAAATTTGATGAGTTTGCTCAAGAGATTAAAGATTGGAATAGAGCAAACCCTAAGGAAGAACAAAGAAGTCCAGAAAAAGAATTTCTCTTCCTTCAAAGTTTTCAACAAATCCAAGCAGAACAACCACGGGTTGTTGAATATCAAGAACGAGCAAAAGTATATATGGAAAATTATGAGAAAGTTAAGGATAAGATTGACGCTTGGAAAGAACTAGAAAAACGAACACCGAAAGATAAAGAGGAATATCTTCTGAATGCATTTCGATCTGAATTCAAAGAGCTTGCACCTGAACTTGAAAAAGGAAAGAAGCCTAGTGAGGCTCTAGAAAAATATGCCCACTCTATGAAGGAGCAAGCGATTCATTATCAAGAAGGATATATTGGTTTTCAAAAAAATGTGAATAATCTTTGGAAACAGCATAAGAATATCGATGCCATTGAGAAAGTAGGGCTCGATAGGACTGCAGATACTTTTGCTGATGCTGCGATTTATGCGTACCGCATTGGAAAGCAAAAAAAGCTAGACAAAGCTGTTTTTGTTGCTCCGGAAAACATGTTTGCAGAGTATGGATATGGAGGACACCCTCAAGAATTAAAACAAATTGTGGTGAAATCCCGTGAGAGAATGGTGGAAAAACTCGCAGAAATTGGAGTGAAAGGACCTGAAGCAAAAAAAATTGCAAATGAGCATATCAAGGCAACCTTTGACACGGGACACGCAAACACTTGGGCAAAATATTTTGATGAAGATAAAAGCCTATCTCCTGAACAAAATAAGAAAAAGTTTGACAAATGGCTTGTTGGTGAAATCAAAGAATTGGTTGATGAAGGAATCATTGGAAATGTACATATTTCGGATAACTTTGGATATCAAGACGAACACTTGAATGTGGGTGGAGGGAATGCTCCTATACGAGATCTTGTAGACCTTTTTCGTCAAGATAAATACAAAGGAAAATTAGTTGTTGAGTGGGGTGCACAGGGACCAGAAGAGCAACAGGAAGCAGGAGCATTGCTTGCTGCGTGGGCAAACTTAGCTGGATCACCCATTTACCGTGTTGAAGGATCTTCCCCTACATGGAATGACATAGAAAGTGGAGGATATTTTGGGACATCAAGCACACCATTTCACGTAAGTGGAAACTATGGTGGGGGACTAGGCAAAGACTGGCGTTTATGGAGCTATTCAGAAGCTCCGATAGAGTAAATAAAAAAAGAGGTGTAAATCATGAAATTTCAAATAAAATATTCCGGAAAAAGAGATGTACAAAAAAACTATCCTAGTGAAGAATTTGAGCTTGCAAAAACGTTTGCAACACGCATCTATAAAGAGTTTGGAGAATTTACGAAGGCAATTGTTCTTTTTGGAAGTGCGACGAAAGGTGAAGGAAAAAAACCAAATGATATTGACATTTTGATTGTCCTTGATGATGTACGTATTGAGTTTAATGAAGAGATTGTACAAACCTATAGAGTGATTTTACAAAAGATCATTGCTGATACGGACGCAAAGAGACTCCATGTACAGTCGATGAAATTTAGTAGTTTCTGGGAGTATGTACGGGCAGGGGATCCTGTTGCAACAAATATCTTGCGTTATGGTATTGCTCTTGTGGATACGGGCTTTTTTGATCCCTTGCAACAATTGCTTGATCAGGGAAGAATACGCCCTACACAAGAGTCTATTGCAACCTATTTTGCTATGGCTCCGGCATGCTTAGAAAAAGCTGAAGGGCATTTACTCGCTGCAAGTATTGATTTGTATTGGTCGGTGATTAATTCTGCACATGCAGCACTGATGCACTACGGAGAAGTGCCTCCAAGTCCAGAACATGTCTCTGAGATTATGCAACAAACCCTTGTCAAAGATAAAAAAATCTCCAAAGAAGCAGTTAAAACTATGGCTGAGATGTATACTTTGTTTAAGGGAGTTACCACACGGAGTAAGAAAAACGTTTCAGGTAAAGAGTATGATGCCCTTAGAATAAAGGCAGAAAAATTTGTACAAGAAATGGATAGATTTATTCGAAAAGAAAAGAAAAAATAGTCTTGTGTTGTGTTCCTACAAAGGCTCGTGCAGGCTTGCCATGGAATGAAGACGTGCCCCACGCAAAACGACGCTACTATTGATACTACGATCACTGGCATCGAAATTAGAAGAGTAGTTAATGACATCATGCAGCTGACACAGCCGCCCAATTGGAGCTTCTCTTGTTTTTTCTTGAACATATGAAGGATTGAGAACATACAGTTTTGTTTCTTGTATACCTGCATGCGCAAGCGATGCCATAATTTTTGCAAAAGTATCTCCAGAACCATGCACACGCTCAGCGAGTTTTCTTTCTTCAGGACTCAAAGTACTATATTTTCTAGTTGAAATTGGAAGATATCCCCATTCCCCATTAAACTCTCGTAGACCTAATTGGCTAATATCAATACACACAGTACTCCCTGCATTAAAAGAAGCAGTAGATTCTTCAAGGGAAGGGTGATAATTTCCCGTTTCTAGCAACTGACTAAAAGCATCACCAATATGCCTCCAAACAAGATTATGATTTCTACGAGTCAAAGCTAATTGTGCCTTGCCTTCATGCATTCGATATAAACAACCATCCGCAGTGCAAAAACAATTTAGTTCTAAAGAAGGATCAGTAAGACGTTCCCATTGTAATTCATCACAATGAAGTATTGTTTCCGGATCAACCAAAGCATAGGCATCACGCAAATTTCCAATAATGTTTTCAACTACCATTTTTTATCTATATAATTTATTTAAAAAAATAAAAAAAGAAGTTTATTCTTCTTCAGCTGCTGAAGCTCTCATAGCTTCATAAGCACTCTGTGTTGCTTTCTTTCCTCTACTAGAGTAAAGATTTAATACAACACCATATTCTCTCTGAGCAGCTTTCAAAGTCAGGAGGTACTCACCTTTAACATCAATTCCAACTTCTGTACCCATTTCTTTGATAAAGCCTTTAAGTCGAGGAAGATCTGCATCTTTTAATTTACCAATAACTCTACTATGAGCATTGTTTAAGAGACCATTTACTCCCTTGTGTGATGCCTTCAGAACTTGTTCTAGGTCACCTAGTCCTACAACTTTTTTCTTACCATACACTTTATCTAAAGCTTCGGCAGAATAGCCCAGAGTTTTTGCTAAAGTACTATCAATGATGTCTTTTTCTGCATCAGTAGGCGTAGCAATTCCCATGAACCCAGGAAAGAACTCTTTTCCTACATAGGTACTAACACCAGTATAAATTGCTTGTCCTAATCCTTCTCCGTGATTATCTTTATGAGCAACTACATGCGTAGCATATGCTTCCGCTACTACTTTTTCAATTCCTTCTCCATATTTTTCCATACCACTAAAAAGGGCATCTCTACTCTTTTTTAGGTCTTCATATGTTGTTGAGGTTGTCATTTTCTTTTTACACTCCTTTTGTTACTATTGAGTGACTAATCTTCTATTTAAATGTATCTTTTTGCCTTTATACGCCTTTAAAACCCTTAATTTTGGGGTTTAGGATCATGTGGCGCAGCATCACCGTACTGCGCCGGGTAGCATAAACCACCTAAAAAGCACGTATAATACCTTGTTAATAAAGTTTGCGATATGTACTTTATATAGATCCTTGGGAGTAGAGCCTTATAGAGGCTATTCTTAGACATACTCAGGTGATCATATGAATAATGAAGATACAATATTGGTTGCACTCCTTCGAGGAGATAGCAGAATGAGTTTGACGGATATGAGCAGGATGACTAAAATTCCTGTCTCCACCATTTATGAGAAATTGAAACATTATAGAAAGGGACTTATTCGAAAACATACTGCTCTTGTAGATTTCTCGCAGCTGGGTTTTCATATTCGCGCACGTGTTTTATTGAAAGCAAAGAAAACAGAACTACAAAAACTACGAGAACATTTACTCTCCCATCCATCGTTAAATGAATTGTATAAAGTGAATAATGGCTATGATTTTATGGCAGAGTTTATTTTTCAAACCATGAAAGAACTGGAAGACTATTTGGATATGCTTGGAGAAAGATATGGTGTGGAAAAGGAACAGGTCTTTTATATGGTTGATGAACTCAAAAGGGAAGAGTTTCTCAGCAAGGCAGCAGTGCTTCTTATCGGCAAAAGAAAATAAGGACATAAGCCTTATAAAGAAAGTTTTTGCTGATGGCACAGATGAGTGCACAGCCCCTTGTCCATCGCAAACTATTTACCCAGAGAAGAAGCCCTAGAGACCTGGTTGCGATTCTTAGAAATGAAGACCATGTGGATCAGCAGGGATTGTATGATCTTGATGGCTCCTTGCATAGAGGATTCTACCCCCCATGGCTTAAAGCTATTAGCAATGCAGACCTTGCAATCTATCTCGCATCGCATATCCCTCTTTCTCAACTCCCCAGATTTCTTTGTGATGGAGTCCATATCTTTTTGTATGAAAAGAAAAATATCCAAGATGGAAAAGAAAGCGAAAGACCAGAGCATATTCGCTATCTTGTTGAAACATTTCGTCGCTCGCTTTCTGCACTCCCAGAAGAACTGATAAGAAATGCAGCAGATTTTATGCCCAAACTACGATACCCCCACGCTAAAGAGGCTTTAGATAAAATTGGAGCAAGGGGAAATATCATTTCTTGCGGTTTTTATCCTGTTGCATCTGCCTATGGAAGGGCTTTTGGTATTCCCCGAGTGTATGCAAATCCCCTCTTAGGATTTGATCCAAAGCAGCATGGAGAAATTTATGGTGCTGTAGATAAAGCACGCATTGCACGAAAAATAAACGGAGAGAGGTATATTGTTATTGGAGACACTGCTGATGATATGGGGATGGGCCTTACTGCACGAGTAAAAAACCCCGAAAGTGTGATCATTGCCTTGCATGGAAGATGCACTTATCTCGCTGCAGAAGCGGATATTATTGCTTCTTGCTGGGAAGATATTCACGCACTTCTTGATGCATACTAGAAATGACAGACTGCAAGGCCTCGTTTTTCTAAATATTGTTGATGATATTCCTCTGCTTTATAGAATTTCTCTGCGGGGAGAATTTGTGTGATAATTTTATTTTTGTATTTTTTTGCTTTTTCTAAAGCTTGTTTTGACTGTGTTGCAGATTCTTTTTGTTTTTCACTATAGTAGAATATCACTGACCGATACTGCGTTCCGATATCAGGACCCTGACGATTAACGGTCGTAGGATCATGGCAGTTCCAAAATACTTCTAGAATTTTTTCATAAGAAACTATTTTTGGATCAAAGTCTACTTGCACAACTTCAGCGTGACCAGTCTTATCAGTGCATACTTGTTCATAACTTGGAGAAGAAATTTTTCCCCCACTGTAGCCTACAGAGGTTTTCTTTACCCCTTTTACTTTCCTAAATGCAGCTTCTACACCCCAAAAACATCCTGCACCAAACATTGCTTGTTCCATACTTTCTTTATTAGAAAGTTATATTAATAAATTTTCCTTTTTATATTTGATGAAAAGAGTGTTGATTCTGTTTGTACTCCTGCTTCTTCCTAGTGTTTATGCAGAAGTAGACAATTATAATAATGTAAGTACGCTTACCACCCACGTGGTTGTCTCTTCTTCTTTAGAACGGACAAGTGGAACGGTAAATCAACTTTCTACAACTTTAAACTTTTTCCCAAAAGAATACGATTATCAAAGACTGCTCACCCAGGATTTTCTTTCTCAACCTGATGCAGAAGTAGAACAAAGTGAGGATGAAGTTACGTATACTTGGTATGATACCTCATCGCTATATACCTTTTCTATCGATAGTAAGGTACGAACGGAAAATACCTTTGTTGAAATACCTGAAAAAATTCCTTACCCCTCATCTATTTCTGAAGAAGTACAAGTGTATACTATTCCTACAGAAATTATCGATATTACTCCTGAAATTGACTCACTTGCAGAAAATATTGTTGGAGGAGAAGATGACCTCTATAAAGTCGTTTTTCTTCTTGCGAACTGGACACAAACAAATATTGCATATAATCTTTCTACTTTAAATGTTGAAGCAAATGAAAAATCGTCTTACGTTTTAGAACACAGAGAAGGAGTTTGTGATGAGCTTACGAATCTTTTTATCTCCCTTGCACGGAGTAGAGGGATCCCCGCACGGTTTGTTTCCGGGATTGTGTACTCTAATCAAGGATATACTTTCGGTGCACATGGATGGGCAGAGGTCTATATCGATGGGCAATGGATTCCTGTAGATGTGACCTTTGGAACTTTTGGATGGGTTGATCCTTCACACATTAAATTTAAAGAAGAACTCGGATCAAACTCTGCATCTCTTTTTTACTCTGCTACAGGAAATAACCTCAATATAGGCCTTGGAAAAATTGATATTGATGCGCAAGTCCTTCACACTGAGGGAGTTGGAGAAACTTATGTTTCATTGGATATCATTCCTCTTGAAGATCATGTTGGACCTGGTAGTTATGTACCTCTACAAATTCTTGTCTCTAATGATAATGCCTTTTACGTCCCAATAAAACTTAGCCTCACGAAAGCACCAGGAATTGTAGGAACGAACACGAAAAGTGTTCTTCTTGGTCCTGGAGAAGAAAAATCCGTCTTTTGGGTTTTGTATGTTCCTGAAGATATAAATCCCCTTTATGAATATGAAAGTTTCATTGAAGTTCAAGGTATGTATGGAGAAGTTGCAGAAACGAGCGTTACCTATGCCGCTCACTACCCACAAGTCTCACAAGAAGAAGCAGAAAGTGAGATTGCAAAACTGATTGTTGATGAAGATAAAGATTATTTAGATGATGTTTCCCTTTCTTGTTCTCTGGACAAAGAATCCTATTACCAAGATGAAACTGCAACTCTTTCTTGTTCACTAGATGGGAACTTCGAAGGTACTGAAGTTTGTTTTAAAGAAGACTGCGTCTCTGCAAGTTCTGATCTTACATGGACACTAGATCTCCAAGAATACAATAGTGAAAGACTTTTTGTTCGTGCAGAAAAAGAGGGTAAGGTACGCTACTCTTATTTTAATCTTCAGATTGTTAAAGACCCGCATCTGCGTATTGAAAACATTGAACCACAGAGTTTAGATTTTCAGGATCATACAACACTTGCCTTTGATCTTGTTACAGATAGCCCTGTACAAAATATTAGTATTCAAATTAAACCCCTTGGAACTTTTTCTGTAAGTACTGTTACTGCTGAAGAGCATATTAGTACGCCTGTAGAAGGAAAAGATCTCTATCAAGAGGAATTAACTTTTATTTTGGATTATAAAGATACACTTGGAACCCCGTATCATAGCGAATATACCCAGCACATTTCTGTGGATAATATTCCTTGGTATTATCAGATTCTTTCTTTTGTGCTTTCTCTATTTCCTTAGTACTACTGTACCTGGACACTTTGTGTAGTCATACATACGTAATAAACTATGATAATCCTTATAAATAAGGAGAATCAGGCTGATTTTGCAGGAGTGAATTACATGGAATGGTGGAAAATACTTGGAATTATTATTGGAGTACTCATTCTTTTCTTGCTGGCCTATCTCTTTTTTCAAGAGAACCCACAAAAATATTATAGAAAAGCAAGAAAAACACATAAGAAAGGAGAAAGAGCATACGCTTCTGGAAACTATGACGTAGCTAGTTCTTATTATGTGAAAGCAGATGATTATAGAAAAAAAGCAAGGGAGCTTGAATAAGATGGAATGGTATGAAGAGCTTGATTTTGATGAAAATCCTTTAAAAAATGAAACAAAATTTGTAGGGAATGAAGAAGCACTCAAAGAAGCGTACTACTCTATTATTTCTGGCAATATTCTTGTTATTGAAAGTGGAGAGGGAAGTGGAAAAACAAAAATCCTCAAAGAAGTCATTCGAAAGTTTGGAGGCCATGGAAGAGTTGCTTACGTTTGCGCAAAGGCCTTAGATAGAGAACTCAATATTGAACAGATTCTGATTAAGAAAAATGGTCTACTTGGAATGCTTTTCAAAAAGGATCCCAAAAACATGATTTTGCTTCTTGATGATGTGGAATATCTCAATGCTAAAAACCTTGAAAGGATTAAGTATTACTTTGATAGCAATCATTTACGTGCAGTTATTATTACCACGAAAAGTTTTGAAAAACTGCATCTTAGCGAAAGTATGAAACAACGTATACGAAAAGTTATCACTTTACATTCTGTTTCTGAGTTTGAAGCTGTACAGATCTTTCGAGATAAAATGGGAGAAACTATCCTTAGTGATCGCATCATCAAAGTAGTGTACCAATTATCAAACAAAAACATACAAAAGTTTTTAAATAACTGCGAGCAGGTGTGTAAAGCATACGTAGCAAATAAAAACCTTACAGAAGATGATGTAAGGAAGCTTTTTGAGAGGGGTGTAAAATGAATACAGTTTGGTTTCGTGAACTCGGTTTCCATAACAATCCATTTAGTATCAAACCAGCAGCATTTCATGATCAAGTGATTGGTTTTGATAAAATTGTTGATGAAATTTCCTATGGAATTTTAAATAATAAAATTGTCGTTGTTGAAGGTGACTATGGAAATGGAAAAAGTAGTATCCTAAAAAGACTGCTTAATGACTTTGGTGGAAAAAAACAAGTCATTTACTATAGTTGCAATCGTATGGATGCACATCTTAATGTTAAAATGCTCCTTAATGGAAGATATGGATTCTTTGGGCAACTCTTTGATATGAAACCAAAAGATATGATTCTTCTTTTAGATGAAGCACAAGAATTGCATGGAAAAGATTACGAAAGACTCTATTCTTATTACCAAGAAGGATACATTAAATCTATCGTTCTTGTGGGAAAGGGAATCAAAAAGAATGAAATTGTTTCTGGATTCAAAAATCATACTGAAGAAGTAGGTATGCATAAAATGAATGAGGACCTTGCTTTACAAGTGATTAAAAGACGCGTAGGTGAACTTCCTTTGCTTCCAGATATTGTTGTACGAAAGATCTACCAAAGATCAGATAATAATGTTCGAGTCATGCTTAAAACGTGTGAAGAAGTTTGTAAAAAAGCTGTAGAAACAGGAAGAAAAAGAGTCACAGAAGATTTCCTCAAACAATTCTTCCAAGAAAAGGACGCTCCAGTTATTGTAGAAAAGAAAGAAGAGAAAAAAGTCGAACTAGAGAAACCAAAGCCTGAAGTGAAAAAGGAAGAAACGAAGAAAGAGGAAGCTAAAGTAGAAGAAAAAAAAGCTGCTCATAAAACAGTCATTATTGATCGAAGACAAGAGAAAAAAGAAGCGGTAAAAGTGGAAGAGAAACCAAAGCCCGAAGTGAAAAAAGAAGAACCGAAGAAAGAAGAGAAAAAAGTAGATCATAAGGTTGAAGAACATAAAAAAGGCAAGGGTGGATCTCAAGTCTATAGGCCTGATGATTATAAAATGCTCAAAGGATCTGCAGAAGAACTTCTCAATAAACAAACCGATGAAATCTTTGGTGATGAACAGTATTATTAATTTTTTATTTTATGATAGGGAATAAATCAATGTAGGTATATTTTACCCCTTCTAAATATCTTTGAATATTATCTGGTTTATGACCTTTGCCTAAAAAAAGAACGCCCTTTTCTCCCTCTTGCAATGTTGAAGCAATATTACGCCCTATCCAATGTTCCCTTGCTGCCATGATATCCCCATATTCCAAGCCTTGAAAAAAATCTGTGAATAATGCCCGAAACTCTGGAACATGTTCTGCACTTAACAAAGCGAGTACTTCCTCAAGAGGTTTTGTTTTTAGTGCCTCAGAAACAGGTACAAAATCTTTTCCTAACATTAACCCTAGTAGATTTAGAGCACTATGTTCTGTCACCATGATCTGAGCACCAAAACCTTGTAAACAAATTGCTGGCAAGTGTACTGCAGCAGAAGAATCCTCTATGT
>JAHFJQ010000079.1 GCA_023245755.1 archaeon
AGCTATTCTACTACGGGCTTTCAAGCAACACACTTAGGACAAGCAATACATATCGTCAAGGAAATGCAAGAAAAAAAAGCAACGATTTTTCTGGGATATACCTCTAACATGGTTAGTTCCGGTATTCGAGATATTCTCTGCTACCTTGTCAAACATAAAAAGGTACATGCAATTGTGACTACAGGTGGAGGCATTGAAGAGGATATTATTAAGGTTCTCAAACCTTTTCATGTGGGCGTATTCCAAGTAAGTGGAAGAAATCTCTTTGAAAAAGGAATTAACCGTGCAGGCAATGTTTTTATCCCTAATGATCGATACCTGTATTTTGAAAAGTTTTTGAATCCCTTTTTAGACCGCTTAGCAAAGGAACAAAAAGAGAAAAAAGTCATTCATAGTTCTTTAGACATTACTCGAGAACTAGGAAAAACAATTGCACAAGAAAAAAACTGTGAAGAGTCTATTCTTTATTGGGCTGCAAAGAATAATATTCCTGTGTTCTGCCCGGCAATTATGGATGGATCCTTTGGAGACCTCGTCTATTTTATGAAACAACGACAAAAGGACTTCCATATTGATGTCACGCAAGATACGAAAGCAATGGTCGATCTTGCACTCAATGCAGATAAAACGGGAGCAATTATTCTGGGTGCGGGCGTGATGAAACATTACATTCTCAATGCAAACATCTTCCGAGAAGGACTAGATTATGCAGTGTATATCAATACTGCAGAGGAACATGATGGCAGTGATTCTGGAGCTACTGCGGAAGAGGCAATGACGTGGGGGAAAGTTAATATCAAGGCACAATATGTAAAGGTACATGCTGATGCAACCTTAGTCTTTCCTTTGCTTGTTGCTGGTGCTTTTGTGAAGAAGAAAAAATAGACTATTGTAGAATGTATTCCCAACCTGGTTGCCAAGCTTTTCTTTTTCTCCAGTCATCTGCAAATGCTTGCTCCCAAGTTTTGTTCTTTATCAAAACGTCCAACGCTAATTGAGGAGCTTTATGCGCAACAATGGCAATATGCTTTCCTTCATAGTTTTTCTTAAGAAATGCAAGAAAATCATGTATCCTTATCTTTACATCTTCATAACTTTCTCCTTCTGGAAAGCGTTTGGTAATGTTCTCTTCTTGCAAGGGCTCTACTATCTCAGAAGGTTGGCCATTGTATTTGCCATAATTACATTCCCTTAATCGGTTATCAGGAATAATCTTTACTTCTCCTTTAAAAGTTAGCTCTGCGGAATGAATGGTTCGCTTTAAATCCGAACAAAAGACAACATCAAAGTGTTTGCCTTTTACTTGATCTTTTAATTTCATAGATTGTTGTATTCCTACCTCTGAAAGTTCCACATCAGACCAACCAGAAGAAATATCCTTTTCATTATCTGTTGTTGTTCCATGAACAAAGTAGGTTATTTTTACGACCATGCTCCTATGAAAAATGAGGTGCTATAAAAGCTTTATCCAAAGCAGAAGGTATTTAAATTCTCCCTCCTTAAAAGAGAGTGAGGGTGTTATGTTTTCTTCCGTGAAAAAAAGGGATGGTGAGTTTGAACGTTTTGATAAGCACAAGCTCCAAAAATCTATTGCTCAAGCTATGAAAAGCGTAAAATACCATGATCAAAGTGCAGCTGTTCTTGGCAATACCCTTAGAATCTTAGAAAAACATCCTCATATTGCACCAACAACAGACTCGCTCAAAAAACTTGTTGAAGAAGTTCTTCTTGATATGAATCTTGCCCAAGTTGCAAAAGAATATGCACTCTTTGATACAAACACCCAGAATGCACAACATTTCAAGCACTACTTTGAAAAAGAAGGTAGCGAACTGACTGCAAATGCATTGACTGTCCTTCAAAAACGCTACTTACGTAGAGATTCTCAAGGAAAAATTATTGAAACCCCTAAGCAATTATTTCAACGTGTTGCACATCATATTGCTTGTGCAGAAAAGAAAAAAGATCAAAAGAAATGGGAACAAATTTTTTATGAAAGTCTTTCCTCACTAGATTTTCTTCCTAATACTCCCTGTTTAATCAATGCAGGAACACCTATTGGACAACTCGCAGGATGTTTTGTTCTTGATGTACCTGACTCCCTTGAAGGGATTTATGATAGTCTCAAACACTCTGCACTCATCTTTCAAAGTGGAGGAGGTGTGGGATATTCTTTTTCTTCTTTGCGAGCAGCGGGTAGCCTTATTGCATCAACTCATAAGACTGCATCAGGACCTCTTTCTTTTATGGAAGTGTTTGATCGTTCTTGTGAAACAATAAAATCTGGAGGTGTGCGAAGAGGAGCAAGCATGGGAGTACTCCGAATAGATCACCCAGATATCTTTTCCTTTATTACAAAAAAAACACATGGAGGCTTACAAAACTTTAATGTTAGCGTTGCTGCAACGGATGAGTTTATGCATGCAGTGGTCCATAATCAAAATTATTCTTTGCGAGACCATAAAGGAAAAAAAGTACGTGATGTGAATGCACGAGAAGTGTTTGATTTTCTTTGTAGTAATGCATGGGAGTCTGGAGACCCAGGGATGCTTTTTATTGATGAGATCAACCGAAAACATCCTTTACGAAAAGTAGGAACTATTGAAGCTGTAAATCCGTGTGGGGAAAGCATACTCCTGCCTAATGAAAGTTGTGTGCTTGGATCGATTAACCTCAAACATATGGTACATGAAAAAAGCGTTGACTGGCCAAAAATTGCAAAAACTGTGGCTATTAGTGTACGTTTCTTAGACAATGTCGTTACAGTGAACAAATACCCGACAAAGGAAATGGAACAAATCAGTCTTGCACATCGAAAGATTGGCCTTGGTGTTATGGGATGGGCAGATATGCTTCTTGCACTGAATATTTCCTACTCCTCTCCAAAAGCATTAGAACTTGCAAAAGAGCTTATGATCTTTATACAAAAATATGCGCAAGAAACATCAGAAAAACTTGCACAGGAAAAAGGAGCTTTCCCTCATTATAGTAAAAGTACATTTAAGAAAAAAAGGAGAAATGCAAGCCTTCTTTCTATTGCTCCTACAGGAAGTATCAGTCTCATTGCTGGATGTAGTTCTGGTATTGAACCTCTTTTTGGTATTGCCTATGTACGAGAAGCATTTGGAGGTGTTGAACTCTTTGAATCAAATTCTTTATTTGAACAAATTGCACGATATCGAGGATTTTACAGTACTACACTCATGCACAACATTGCAAAACGAGGAAGTGCGCAAGGTTTGAAAGAAGTTCCTAAAGATGTGCAAGCACTTTTTGCTACTGCATTAGATATTCCTTTAGAAACCCATATTGCCATGCAAGCTGTTTTTCAGTCTGAGGTAGATAGTGCGGTTTCTAAAACGATTAACTTAGGGCATGATGCTTCTCTTGGTGATGTGAAACGAGCATATATGCTTGCATGGAAAGAGAAATGCAAAGGAATTACTGTGTATCGATATGGAAGTAAAGATACGCAAGTTTTGTACCTAGGCGAGCATTTGAGTACTGCTTCTCAACATAGCGAAATGACGAAAGTGCATAACGAATATTCTGGTGGATGTATTGGTAGAGAATGTTCTTTTTAGTTTCTGAAAATCTTTCAACTTTTTTGAAAAATTTCCGAAATTTTTGTGTAAAGTTTTTTTAAAAGCCTTTTCTTAGAACTATTTTGACGCCCAAGTAGCCTAACCAGGTATGGCGGGGGTCTTAAGTGCCTTTAGCTCAGGGGAACTAAAGGCTAAGGACAACCCCTTGTCCGCAAGACTTTCTGGGTTCAAATCCCAGCTTGGGCGTTATAAAACATTTCTTCCATATAAGCTTTCTGTTTTTTGTATTTTATAGCTTAAAATGGGTTAAATATTCCCGAATGTTGTCCAATTCCTTTTGAATGGCTTGACCTTCTGTCTTCTTTCCATCTTTTATTTCTAGTAATAAATCTTCATAACATGACTCTACAAAGATTAACAAACCATTTATTGCTTTTTGACTAAATCCCGATGGTGGCATTTTATTTTACACTCCTATTTTGATAGATTTTGGGTATCCAAAAGCCTTTTATATTCTTGCACCCCTGTACAGGGTATATATGTATGAGAGTTTTTTAGAAGAAATAGGACTCACTGAAGGAGAAGCTAAAGTTTACGAAGCGTTACTCAGTTTGGGACCTTCAACTGTTGGACCGATTGTAAAAAGATCGGGAGTTGCCTATTCAAATATCTATGAAATTTTGCATAGACTCTCTGAAAAGGGGCTTGTAAGCTTTATTCTTAAACAGAAGACGAAATATTTTCAAAGCGAAGGACTCAATAGACTAAAAGACCTTCTCTCTAAACAAGAACAAGATCTTCAAGCTAAACTTGAAAAGTTTCAAAAATTAGAACCCCAACTAGCAAAACTGAAAGGACTAAAAAATGAAGAAGAAGCCCAAGTTTTTATTGGAGAAAAGGGATTACTTACTGCATATGAAAAACTTCTTCAGAACTCTTCTAAACAAGATGAAGGATACTTTTTCTACGTTTATGATAAAGACTATTACCAAAAAACAGAATCCTTCTATACTAAACTTTGGCATATTCTTAGGAGCTACCAGAATGTATGGAAAGGTATAAGCA
>JAHFJQ010000018.1 GCA_023245755.1 archaeon
TCTTTCTAGCTTTCTTTGGATATTTACCTTCGTTGCAGCTTCTCCTTCTAGCACTTGGATTCTTCCTAGGGGATATCTTCTCAGCTTTAGTGTTCTTTCCATAGAAGCAAGGTCTGCCTTTACAATTTCTTTTCCATCTTGGTAATATCCTATGAGGAGTGCGAAAGTTTCTGTTTCTTCTCTGGGAGTTTCAATACTTTCTACTTTCAATTCTAAATTGGTTCCAAAATTTACTTTGTCATTTACTGCTAGTCTTCTTCTTTGAGATATTTTCTCCCCATTTACAGAGGTACCATTTTGACTGTTGAGATCAGTAATTTCAAAGCTTTCTAAGCTAGGGGTAATGAATGCATGGTTTCTAGATAGATATCTTGTTCCTTCTACTTTGATGAGTACTTCAATTTCTTCAGGGCTATCAAATACCGTATGGGGGGCTCTATCTTCCACAACCCATTGTCTTGTTGGTTCTCTTCCTATGTTTGTTGGCTGGGTAATTCTAAAACGTCTTTCTTCCGTGCCTAACCTTTGGAGGAGAGTCAGTACCTTTACCATGGTCTTTTTTGAGAGCCTGGCCTTTATATAGCTATCGTCCCTTCTTAGTGGTGTTATATTGGCTTACAAAGATTTTATAAGCTTTCTTTCTCTTCTCCATCTATGTCTAAAAATCAATTTATCGCTCATGAAAATGTCTTTGATGAAAGTACTTTGCGAGGGATATTTTATCTCACTGGACAGGGTTATTTTGAGGAAGTTGAAGGACCTATTTCTATTGGCAAAGAAAGTAATGTTTTTGCTGTTTTACATAAGGATGGAAAACGGGTGATCAAAATTTATAGGACTTCTGCTAACTTCAAGAAGATGTATGAGTATATGAAACCGGATCCTAGGTTTGCTGCTATGCAAGGAACAAAACTGTCTGTTATCTATACCTGGGCAAAAAAAGAATATCGTAATCTTTTACGGGCAAGAGAAAAAGGGGTTCATGCACCTATGCCCTTTGTCGTTCACAAGAATATCCTGGTTATGGAATACTTTGATGCTCCGTTACTTCTTCACAAGGCCCCCAAAGACCCCAAAAAGTTCTACGAAAGGCTTATAAGCGAGCTCCAGAAGCTTTTCTCAGCAGGGTTAGTACATACGGATATATCGGAATATAATATCCTTAATGATAAGGAAAAACCGGTTTTAATTGATTTTTCCCATGCATTAGATTTGCGATATCCGAATGTGCAACATTACCTCTTACGAGATGTGCATAATCTTGTTATGTATTTCAATAAGTTAGGATTGAAACTTGATGAACAAAAGGAATTTGGACGCATATGGATACCCAAGAACTAAAAATCCCTATAGAACGTATTGCTGTTCTTATTGGTAAGAATGGAGAAACGAAGAGACAAATAGAGAGAAAAAAACAGATCCAATTAGAAATTAATTCTGAAGAAGGTGATGTGTTTATCCATGGTGAAGATAGTATTGCTGTGTTTGATACTGTTCCTGTGATTAAAGCTATTGCACGTGGGTTTAATCCTGAAATTGCAGTATTATTGTATGATGAGAGTTATGGCTTAGAGTTTATTACTATCTCTGATTTTAGTGGGCGTTCCCAGAAGAAACTGCTTCGTTTGCGTGGAAGAGTTATTGGTCAAGAAGGAAAAGCTCGGAAAATGATTGAATCTATGACAGAAACGTATATCTCTGTCTATGGAAAGACTATTGGTATTATTGGAAAAATTGAAGATGTTGCTATTTCTCGACAGGCATTAGAAATGCTTTTAGAAGGAGCACCGCATGGAAACGTATACAAATGGTTAGAAGATAAACGAAGAGAAAGTATACGAAGAAGATTTGCTGATAAGACGATGATATAATTATTCACACGCTTTTCTATTCTCTTTTTTAGGATAAATATTTAAGCAGAAGGATATAATATTCTTTTGTGACAAGAAAGAAGGGTATTTTATTTGTATTCGTTTGTATTTCTATTTTGTTTGTCCTTACTGCATGTAGTACAGAAATAGAAGAGGTAGAATCACAAGAATCTACGTCTCAGAGTTCTCAAGAAAATACAAATGGTTTACAATCCCATCAGATTTGGAGTGCTTCTAGTACTGATGGACTTACTTGGACTTATGATAATATTCTTGCAGTAGATCAAGCATCTGTTTCCATTCCTTTATTATTGGAAGATGGAACAATTATGCTGTATTATGTAGACGGTTCAATCATGCCTTCAACTATAGGTTGTTCGGAATCAACTGATGGTGGTGCAACTTTTACCAAACTAGGTTGCGAAATTGAAGGAACAGAAACGGTGAATGTTGATCCCACTATTGTTCTTACTGATGATGGGGAGTATAGGCTTTATTATTTTGCAGGAACAACCGATCCCGAAAATGGAATAGGAGACCCTGCATCCATACAAGGAGATCATACTATTAAGTATGCTACCTCTGAGGATGGTATTCTCTTTGAAGAACAGGGAACGGTCTTTACGTATAATGGGCTTATGGATCCAGATGTCTTTTGGACTGGAGAGCAATATATTCTTTATTCTGCAACCAATGTGGGAAAAAGTGTTATTGCAACTAGTGATGATGGCTTAGAGTTTACCTATTATAGTGATTTTCCTATAGAACGTCTAGGACTTGCGAAACCAATTATTTTAGCTGATGGGACATTTAGGATGTATGCCTTTAACCAAAATGGGCAAAAAGAAGTTTTAAGCCTTATCTCTGAGGATGGTTTGTCTTGGACACAAGAAGAGGGTATTCGTTTAGAAGCTCCTGAGGATAAAGAAATTACAGATTCACAGGTCATACAGTTAAAGGATGGGGCTTATAAGATGTTTTTTAAGTTAAGTAATCCTCCTGCGAGTAAAATTTAATAAGATTTATAAAAACCTACATTTTGTATATAAAAAATGCTTCTCTCTGAGGTTAAAGATAAAAAAGAGTATCGTGGACTTAGTGATGATTTCGTTGCACGTGTTGTTGCGCCCTATACTGCACAATATAACATTTATTCTGAAAAAGAAAAGAAAAAGTTGCTTAAGGAAGTCCGAGGACAATTGCGAAGTCTCTATGGAGCATTTCTTGTTCCCGGTTATGACCGAAGAAAAAAATATCTTGCTTCTATGAATGCTTGGAATGATATAGAAAAATGTGAACGAATTCTTTCTTTGCATGTTTCTAGTAAGGAACGTTTACCTTTTTATCCTAAAATTTATAAAAAATTACAAGGCATGGTCCACTATACTACTGTTTTAGATCTTGCTGGGGGAATGAATGTTTTTTCTTTGCCTTGGATGGGACATGTACATTATTATGGAATAGAACTGAATAAAGATGATGTTGATTTTTGTAATGCGTACATGGAAAAGTTTAAACTTACAGGGGGAGTGCGCTGGGGTGATCTTTTGAGCTTTGATACTTTTGTGAAAACTGATGTGTGTTTTTTGTTTAAAATTCTTGAAGGGCTTGAGGCAGTTGAACGAGGAAGTACTGAGAGGCTGTTAAAGAAACTACAGAGCCCATATATTGTTGCAAGCTTTGCGACTCGAAGTTTAGGTGGTGGAAAAGTTATTTCTGCTAGACGATTGAAATGGTTTGAACAACTCGTTCCTGTGCATGAAAAGTTTACTTTAGGTACAGAAGTCTATTATGTGTTTAAGAGAGAAGATGTGAAGTAAAGTTTAAATAGGGGTATAAATTCTTAACAGGATACAGCCCCGTAGTGTAGCGGCCAATTGACTGTTTCTTGACCGTCAGGCAGTTCATTCCACCCTTTGGAGGTGGAGACGGCGGTTCAAATCCGCCCGGGGCTATTCTTTTTCTTCTTTTAGATATTCTTTTAAATTGCTTTTCTCTGTAGGAGCTTATGGAATTTCATAGCGAAGAATTTACACTTCTTTGGAAAGTATACCTCGCTGAGTTACTGCGAGGTATTGGTGCATTTATTGTTCCTTTCCTGGTTATATTCCTCCAGGGAAAATCTTTAAGTCTTGCACAAATTGGTATCTTATTAGGAACCGTTTCTCTTACTAACTTCTTCTTTGAAATTCCTACGGGGGTTATTGCTGATAGATATGGAAGAAAATTTTCTGCATTACTGGGTTTTATTGTTTCTTATATTAGTTTTTTTCTTATGATCTTTACACACTCTTACGCTCTTTTGATTTTGCTCTTTTTTCTTCATGGCGTTGGATTTACGTTTACTTCTGGAGCCTATGATGGCTGGATTTATGAGTATTTGAAATCTCATAAAAAAGAAAAGTATATGCAAAACTTTTACTCTAGAAAACTTAGCTTTTCTTATTTAGGCCTGATTTTATCTGGATTGATAGGGGGATACTTAGCTTCTTTTTTAGATCTTTCTTGGCTTCTGGTTTTGGATACTGTCTTTGGTATCTTCTTTCTTTATATTCTCTTACAAGTTCCAGACCCTCCTTGCCTCAAAGAAAAAGAGTCTATACGTTTTACACACTTTTTTGAAACAACTAAAGCTGGGTTTACTCTGATTAGAAATAATCGAAACTTACTTCTGCTCATTTTAGCATCGATGTTTTTCACCTTTGCCGTTGGTGCTAAAGAGTTACTTTCTCAACCTTCTTATGTTGAGCTTGGGACCCCTCTTTCTTATTTGGGATATATTGCTGCTATTAGTGGGTGTATTATTTTTATCCTTCCAAATGTATTATTAAAATGGAGTAAAAAATATCCTAAAAGGATTATGATCCTCTTTTCTTTCTTTGAAATGCTTTTTGTTTGCTCTCTTTTATTTGTTACAAATTATCTTCTTTTTGCGCTTCTGCTTACTCTTTCTCTTCTCTGTGGTGCGGTGATTGCTCCTACTTCAGATACTTTATTTCAACATAATTCAAAAACTGAGGTTCGTGCGACGGCTATGTCTATATACAATATGCTTCTTTCTATTGTGTATTTTATTGTTTTCTCTTCCTTTGGTTTTTTAGCTGATATGTTTGGAGCCCAAGTAGTACTTGGTTTCTCTGGGCTGTTTATTCTTCCTAGTATTGTTTGCTATTGTTTGATAAAAGAATAAGCTTTTTAAATAACTCTTAGACCTTTATTTTATGGTTTATAGGGTTATTTCCTTTTATCGATATGTTGTTTTGGATAGTCCAGAAACTCTTCAAGAAAACCTTGCTGAAAAATGTAAACAATTAGGTATACTTGGAAGAATTCTTGTTGGTGGGGAAGGTATTAATGGTGCAGTCTGTGGTGAAGATATACATATACGAGAATTTCAAGCTTTTTTGGAAGACCATTTTCCAGCATTACGTTATAGAGAACAAATTGTAGGAGTTCAAGCATACCACAAACTTGTTGTACGTGTACGAAAAGAAATTGTTGTTCTTGGTAAAGATGTTTCTATTTCTGGAAAAGCAGAACATATATCTCCTGAACAATTAAAATCCTGGTATGATACAAAAAAAGATTTTGTCATTATTGATGCACGTAATGAACATGAAGCTGCTGTTGGAAAATTCAAGGATGCGGTCGTTCTTCCCATTAAAACATTTAAAGAATTTCCTGAAGCGATTGAAAAATTTGAACACTTGAAGAACAAGGAAGTTGTTATGTACTGCACTGGCGGGATTCGTTGTGAAAAGGCTTCGGCATATATGAAAGAAAAAGGGTTTTCTTCTGTGTATCAGTTAGAAGGAGGTATTATTCATTATGTCAATCAATATCCTGACACGCATTATGAAGGGGCGTGTTTTGTTTTTGATGATAGACTTTCTTCCTATACTGAGAAACCCATTAGTGTTTGTGTGATTTGTAGCAAACCTTGTGCGGACTATACCAATTGTTTTAACTTAGACTGTGACGATCTCTTTGTTTGTTGTGTTTCCTGTCGCCAAAAGATGCACAATACTTGTAGTGAGGAATGTATGCAGGCACCTAGACAAAGAAAGTTAAAAGAAAAAAATGAAAAACTTCCTCTTGTCGGGGTTGTAGAAAATTATTATCCTAAAGCAAAGATTGCTCTTGTACGTGTTGAAAAGGAATTGAAAAAAAATTCCTTTGTCGCTTTTTCTGGTACAACAACACAAGATGTCAAACTAAAACTTGTTGAGATTCGTGATTATGATGGAACTGTATTAGAAGAGGCACATGCTGGAATGAGAATAACTTTTCCAGTACAGGAAAGAATAAGAACTCATGATAAAGTTTTTTTGGTGCAATGATGAAATTTGAAGAATTGAAACAACTGGAAGAACAAAGTATTGAACGAGGAATTCCTATTCTTGGAGCAAAGAAAGGAAAGTGGCTTTATGATAAAGTACAGGAGTTACGACCACAACTCATCTTAGAATTAGGAACTGCAAATGGCTATAGCGGAAGTATTCTTGGAAGTACTGGTGCAGGACTCCTAACTATAGAGTTAGACTCCCATATCGCACAGGAAGCTATGCAAAATTTTTCTTCTCACCATGTGAAAGCACAAGTGCTTATTGGTGATGCTGCTACTGAAGTAGATAAATTATCTCGAAATCTAAAAAATCATGGCACCTTTGATCTTATATTTATTGACTTTGCAAAGAAAAAATATCTCTCGGTTTTAGAAAACTCTATCTCTTTATTGAAAGTTGGAGGGTATATTATTGCGGATAATATCAATTTCATTGGATGTGCTGACTATCGACAACGTGTGCAAGAGCATTCACAGCTACAGACAGAGTTTGTTCTTTTTGGTGTAGATGGCTTTGGTGTAAGTCAAAAGATACGTAGCCGTTAATACCAAATTCTTTTAAAGGATCACTTTCTTTTTTTGCATATGAAAAAAGTTCTTGTTGCAGCTCCGATCTGTGAATGGTATGAGTACTGTTTTCCTGAGTTTGCGCGTGCTTTACGGTCTTTAACGTATCCTAAAAAAGATATCTTCTTTGTAGATAACTCTCCTGGTATTCGCTTCTATCAGAGAGTATTAGCAGATGGATTTAAAGTTGAAAAGAGTGAACATCTTCATCGCATACGAGATATGGTGACACGGGATCATAATAGAATACGAAAAAAAGTGCTTGATGAGAATTATGATTATTTATTAATTTTAGATCAGGATGTTATTCCTCCACAAGATGTTATTGAAAAACTTATGGCTCATGATAAAGATGTAGTTTCTGGAATGTATTTTGGGCATCATGATCTGGGTGGTGAAATTAAGGTTATGCCCTTTGCTTGGGTTTTTTCGAAAGAGCATAAGGATTGGAATAATACAGGATATCTTCTGGAATCTGAAGTCTGGTCTGAGAAATTATTACAAATTGCTTTTGCAGGCATGGGGTGTATTCTGATTAAACGAAAGGTTTTGGAGCAAATTGAGTTTCGCTATTCTTTAGATATGGATGCGTGGGATGATCGTTGGCTTGGTGTTGATGTGTGGGATAAGGGCTTTGAGTTTTATTTGGATCCTTGCGTAAAATGTCAACATCTGTATAAGAATAGACCCTTTAGTTATTGGGATTTGAAGAAGCAGGGTCGGAATTAACTTGTGCTTGAGAAATTTCTGAGATAGAGTCTGTAAGAATATTCTCTACTGAAGTAATCACTTCCACTTCTCTTTCTAAGCTCTTAGGTAAACTCAGATTTTTCATTTCTTTTGCAGCTTGTTGCGCAAGTTGGAACTCTTTGTTTCTTGTCTGTGTATCTATTTGGCAGTTTTCTGATTCTTGGTCCTCTGTAGGTAAACATAGTGGTGGAATGGAACAGGAATCCATGACTATGAATGGGTCTCCTTCTTTTGAGATATAACAGGCACTGACGTCATAGAAGCCTATTTCTGGTTCCATAATGTATGCCAAAAATGGTCTAAGGCCTTGTCTTCTGGCTTCAAAGTCTACTCTATACTCACCTTCAATGTAGGCTCCTTCAATGACTCCATATTCTTCAGAGATATTAAATAGGTTTAATCCCTCTTGAGGTGTTTCTCGACTGGAAATGGATATAGTTGACTCTTGACTTGTGCAGGCACTGAGTAAAAAGCCTAGAAGTAAGATTCCTATTACTGTTTTCACCTCTTTTCAGATCGTAGAAAAGTATATAAAGCTTTGATTTTTCTTAGAATTAAACAATGGATAAGATTGTGCAAGCAAGCTTATGCCGGAGAAATACGTTTTCTCCATACAATTACCATGGCAACACATTATTCCAAAAGTAAAGGTAAAGCAGGAAGTCATAAACCTGTAGATAAAACAGTTCCAAGTTGGGTTAGTTACAAAGCTGCTGAAGTGGAACAACTTATTGTGAAATTTGCAAAACAAGAAAAAAGTTCTAGTTATATTGGACTTGTTTTACGGGACTCTTATGGTATTCCTTCTGTGAAAGCTCTTTTAGGAAAGAGTATTGGCCAAGTTATTAAAGAGAAAAAGCTAGTGAAGAAAATCCCTGAAGAGCTTACTTTCCTGATTAAAAAACATATTGCTGAAATGAAACACCTTGAAGAAAATAAACATGATATGGTTGCACTTCGAGGATCTCAGCTTACTGAATCAAAAATTAAAAGACTTGCTGCGTATTATGTTGCTAAGAACATTCTCCCAGAGAATTGGTCTTATGATAAAACGCAAGCTAAATTGTATCTAGAGTAAAAAAATGGCAAAAAAAGTAATTACAAAAAAAACACGGGTTTCTGTAGAAAAGAAAAGATGGTATGCTGTACAAGCTCCTACTGTGTTTAATAATGTTGTATTTGGTGAAACTTGTGCGACAGAACCTGCACTTCTTCCTGGAAGAGGAATTAAAACTAATTTAGGCACTGTTCTTCGTGCGACAAAAAAACAAAATGTTGAAGTTCGTTTCAAAATCAGTGGGGTTCAAGGAAATACTTGTACCACAGAACTTGTGAGCATGGAAATTCTTCCTCCTCATGTAAAAAGACTTGTCAAAAGAGCAAAAAAACGTGTGGATGATTCTTTCCTTGTTGTTACAAAAGATTCTGTGAATGTACGTTTGAAACCAATGATTTTGGTGAAAGATAATGTACAACATAGTTTATTGACTTCTCTTCGTATGTCTGCTCGAGACTTTTTTGCAAAAGCTGCTGAAGAATCTACTTTTAATGAATTCACCAATAAAATTATTATGGGTGAAATGTATAAAGATTTGAAGTTGCATCTGAAAAAAATTTATCCTGTTTCTGCAGTTGAAATGAGAGCTTTTGTTCGTGAGTAATCTTTTTTGAGAAGGAAATCTTTTTAAGGAAGTATTTTTCTTGTTATTCTATGCCTCAGTAGCTCAGCTGGTAGAGCATCTGACTTGTAACAAACTTTTAAAAAGTTTGATCAAAAAAGAAATCAGAAGGTCGGGAGTTCAAATCTCTCCTGAGGCTTTTTTTATTTTATATTGCGCTTGCTGTATCAAGAAGGAGAGCTTGTGCTTGTTCAAAAAGTCTTTTTCCTTCTGCTGAGAGTCTTTCTTCATCAGTCATCCTTGTTATTCTTCCCCAAATTTTATCGATGACTCTCTTTTTTAGATTTTTAGGGATGCTTAGTAAAATATTTAGTCCGCCTAAAAGAAAAATAAGTGTGATTAATGCTTTTTCCAGGTTGGTTCTACTTTCTAGAATATCTTTAGAGAGATTTGCTCTTTGTCTTCCTGCTAAAACTTTTACCATAGCTTGTGTTCTTGTAATTTGTGCAGAAACAAGTGCTTTTATTTTTGATGTTTCTTCATCTTGAAGTTTGGATGTTTCGATAAGCTCGAAAAACTTTGCTCTTTCTTGGTCAAAGAGTGTTCTAATTTCCTCATTTTCATCTAAGGCTTCAAGGTAGGATTGGCCAGGAATTGTCTCAAGTATCTCAATTTCCTTTTGAAGGGTTTGTCTTAATTCGTCTAATATTCTTAAACAACGCTCGAGGTGGTCTATATGATATCCATAAACTACTTCCCAGTATGTTCTTAATTCTTCTTGGAAGAAACGGATTTGTTCTGGACTCACATTGTTTTCTGCTAGAAATTGAGGAAGTTTAAAGTTTGAAGTCATTAACCCTAAATAAAGGTCTATTCTTCCAAACATTCTGTTGTATGCACTTAGCCCTTTTTTTGCACCATTTAAATCTACTCTAATATCTGATTCTATAAGATTTCTACTTACTTTCCCGAAAGGAGTTCTGTTAAGAGCGTCTAGCTTTTGTTGAATCTCTTCTAGTATGGGAGCATTCTCCTCAATAAAGACATTTATATTTTGATATAGTTGGATAATTCTTGTTTGAACGTTTCCTTCGACAAATTTTGCAAGAAGTCCATGGTTATATGTAGGGTAATCTACCATTCTGAAAGCTAATACTAAAGAATTTTAAAAAACTATCGTATTCTTTTAATCTTGCTACCTGGATACGTATAACAGTTAATACAAACCATCAGATTTGTAGATGGGCTAATTTTCATGTCTTTGAGTTTAAATTTGAGATTGCAATTGGAACAATCTGTTTCCAGTTCTTCATACACTTCTTCCATCATTTTAGATTTTGTATAAACTGTTCATTTAAAAGATTTGTTGTGGTTCATTATCCCATATTTTACTTTGTTCTTTTCTCTTAGAAATGTTTTTAAACCTGGATATATGTATCACTCTATATGAAAAGGGTGGTCTTGTTTATTCTGTTTATCTTACTTAGTAGTTCTTTTGTTTTCGGATTTGGAAGTTCAGGTGATTCTTGTACTGTAGATGAAGACTGTTATGGACAACTTCTTTGTGCAAATTCTGTTTGTACTCCTCCTTCTGCATCAGTTTCTTATGCTCCTACTGCTGTAGCAGGTGGGAGCTCTTCAAGTTGTAGCACTAGTGCTGATTGTTCTACTGGATATGTTTGTGATTCTACCTATTATTGCTCTGAGGATACTGATGGAAATGGCTACGCAGATATTGATGAATCTGAGTCTTGTGTTACTCATGAAGATTGTGATTTAGGTGATGTTTGTGATTTTACGGTTTATACTTGTACAGATATTGATTCTGTAGCTACAGGTCGATGTCGAGGAAGTTCTCAGTGTAGTACTGGATACACTTGTTATCATAGATATTGTATCCCCGAATTGGCTGGTGGTGAGGTAGCATCTACTATTACCCCAGATAATCCTTATTTAGGCTGGGGATATTCTTTAGCAAATACTCTTCGTGCACAAACGACTAGTGATCCACAAGTTCTTCAACAAATAACGCAACAAGCTTTGAGTAATTCTCATGCTCTTGATCAAAGACGAGCACAAGGTATTGTTTCTGATAGTGCGTATGCTCGGGGACAAGATCAATTGGCACAGCAATCTGTTCAGGCAATACAAAGAGGGTATTCTACTCTTTCTCAACAAACTATTCAAGGTGGAAATAGTCAAAATTATAATTCGCAATTAGAACAATTCAACGCACTTGCAGGGAGAGCAGATACACAACTTGCTAATTACCAAGCTCCTTCAGGTCAACAAGGATATGGACAGAATTTTGATCAACTTCGTTCACAATTGAATACAGCTCAACAACAATTTTATTCTGGTGGACAAGCTAGTGGTCAACAACAAGCTCAGACTTATATTTGTGATGAGATTTTGACAGATACGTATACAAATACTCTTTTGATTAGTCCTCTTAGTGATGGATCTTTAGCTCTTAGTGATGCGGTAGGAAACTCTTATTCTCTTTATTCTACTGGTGATGGCTTTATGGTCACTGGAAATTATGTTACTGCATATGTTCAAGCACAAAGTTATAGTGGAAGTGAAATTGTTTTTACTCCTTCTGCAACGCAGTCTTCTTCTCAGCAGCAATATAGTTCTGGATCTAGTACTGGGACACAAAATAGACAAAATTCTCAAACTCAAACACAGGGTGGTCAACAAGGTAATCAATTTGGACAAAATCAGCAACAGGGTCAGTTTGGAAATAGCCAACAACAAGGAAATGGTCAGTATGGCCAAGCTCAAGGACAAAATACTCAACAACAGAATCAAAATAATAGACAAACTTCTTCTGGACAACAACAGGCTCCTTCTCAAAATCAACAATCTGGTTTGAGACCTTCTTCTGCTCAGAATTCTCCTACTGGAAATGCTGTATGGGATTTCTTTACTGGATTTGTTGTTGCTGCTTCTCCAACGCCAGCTGGACAACAACAATCTGGTACCGGTACTTTAGGTGGGCAACAAGCTCAACAACAGAATCAACAACAAGCTGGCCAACAGGGAAATCAATTTGGACAAAATCAACAGCAAGGTCAGTTTGGAAATAGCCAGCAACAAGGGAATAGTCAATATGGCCAAGCTCAAGGACAAAATACTCAACAAAGTGGACAACAGGGGAAT
>JAHFJQ010000019.1 GCA_023245755.1 archaeon
ATCTGCAAGGAAGTCGATAATAACTTCATCAAAGTCATCTCCTCCAAGGCGATTGTCTCCAGAGGTAGATTTTACTTCAAAAACACCATCTCCGAGTTCTAAGATCGATACATCAAAGGTACCTCCTCCTAGGTCGAAGACTAAAATGGTGTGTGCATTGGTTTTATCCATACCATATGCTAAGGCTGCTGCTGTTGGCTCGTTGATAATACGTTCAACTTCAAGGCCTGCAATTTTTCCTGCGTCTTTGGTTGCTTGACGTTGTGCGTCGTTAAAATATGCTGGAACAGTAATTACTGCTTTTGTGATTTTTGTTCCCAGATAGCTTTCTGCATCATTTTTAATTTTACGTAAAATCATTGCAGAGACTTCTTCTGGACTGTGATCTTTACCATCAATAGTCACTTTTTCATTGGTCCCCATGATACGTTTAATAGAACGTACAGTATGCAATGGATTTGCTACTGCTTGACGTTTTGCAATTTCTCCTACAACGATATCACTACCTTTGATGGTGACAATACTAGGAATAGTACGTCCTCCTTCTGCAGAAGGGATGATGGTTGCTTTTCCTCCTTCGAGGATTGCGACTGCTGAGTTTGTTGTTCCTAAATCAATTCCGATTATTTTTGCCATTTTTGTTTTGCTCCTTTGTTTTTTGTTTTATTTTGATGAACCTTTTTGAGAAAGGTTCTATGATGCGACTCCGACTTCTTCGTCCTCTTCGTACCCTTGTTCCGTGTTATGTTGTTTTTTCATTTTTTCCTAAAATTACTTGACTTGGTCGCAAAACTTTTCCGTTTCTTCGGTAGCCTTTGCGTGTGACTTCAATAATAGTATTTTCTTCTCCCTTTGCAGTTGCAATTGCTTCATGCATTTCAGGATTGTAATTCATATCTATGATTTCTTGGACCCCTTCTTGATCAAAGATGGTTTGCATTTGCTTGTAGATGAGTTCTACGCCTTTGTCTGCCTTAGGAATTCTTTCAAAGTTGTCTTTAACTTCAAGGAATTTGAGCAGGATGTTGTTTTTTGTGGTATCTATGGTTGTGAGTTTTTCTTTGTCTACTCTACTTCTGTAATTAATGAAGTCCGCTTGCAGACGTTGTAATTGGTCTAGATACTCCTGTTCCTTGGTTTTTTGCTCCAAAGGAGCTTGTTGTTGTGTTTCTTCTTCCATGGTATATCTTTATAAGTCCGTTGACTTAAGCTCAACTAGAATGTTGTGAGTATTAACTCCTATATAAAGGTTTTGTTTTTCTTATACTATAAATAAGGCCCCTTATCTCAGAGAAAACCTAAAAGTAAAGGATAAGAGTAGGGTAAAGAAATGTCTTAAGGCCGTTTAGAATATTTTTTCATTTCTTCCTTCTTCTTATTTTCAAGATATTTAGGGGTATAAGTAATAACTTTAAAACTAGGATCATATCTAAAAAATTTACTTAAACTATGATTAATATCTTTAAGAGTATCTGAAATTTCATTAATGGGGGGCTTCCCTATTTGGTGATAGTTTCTAAAATGTTTAAGAGATATCCTTCTTTCTACTTCTGATTCTGTTCCATAATTGTCTTCATAGGTAATTGTAAGATTTAAATCCCAATTTAGGTCCGGTTTTTCTACAAGGTTTAAAAGGAAGAATTTTAAACTACCAGAAGGTTTAAGGAAAGGTATACCCTCTTTAATAAAACTACTTTCACTAAAACTTATGTCCATAAATGTTTCCTTTTTTAAATGTTCATTAACTTTGAATTTTATGTTATAAGCTGCAACTTTGCCAGCATTCACAATTTCAAAGTCTATAAAATTTACCCACTCATTTCTAGGATTAAGACTAATTCCAATCTCTGGAGCATCTTTAGGGTTTAGAAAATAAGTTATGGAAACTGTTGCAAATATAAAAGATAGTCCTCCCAAAAAATAGTCCAATTGAATTTGATCTAATAAAAACAACACCAATAATAATAAAGGCGTTACAAATATTAGAAAATTGAGTCCCTTCTCAACAATTGTTCTAAATTTCATAAAACAAATCCCCCAAGGGATGTTTAAAAGACTTCCTAAAAACGCCCTCTTTTGTCTTATCCTAGAATGTAGATTTGTTTATAAATAAACGTGACTCATTTTTTAGTTAATGTTATCTATCGATTACAAAGACCGAGCTCGCTTTCACCTCAGTTTAGGAATTTTTCTTATCTTTAGCGGAGTTCTTCTCTTTTTCTCAGCTTTCTTAGTAGGATACGAAAATTTAGATAAGATTGATGAAGACTTAGATTCAGTAATATTATATTGCCAAGATGAGAATAATAATAATTCCTCCAGTTTAAACATAAGTAATTTCTGTTACAATAAAGAACAAAGAATCAAATCGAAGTTAGACCTTTTAGTTGATCTAGGAGATTTTATAAAAATTCTGATTGGAATATGTTTTATTTTGGGTCTATTAAACACTTTTTATGGTTATTATCATTTATACCAGCAAGAAAAATCTAGGGGAAAATAACAATGAGACTCTTAATCTATTTTTCTGTTATCCTGCTTCTCTTTTGTTTTTAATATAGTTCTCAACTAGGAAGAAAAGAAACTACCCTAAAAGCTCTTTCTTCAAAGTCTTGTGGGCAATGTTAATCTTTTGAAACATTTCTAAGTCCCCACCCATATCCGGATGATGTGTCTTAGACAAGTCCTTGTACTTCTTGGTCATTAACTCAAAATCAAAACTATCGTGACTCACCCCTAAGACTTCTCGAGCTTCTTTACGTTTCACCGCAACATCTTTGTCTTCTTGAAAACCAAAGATAAAATCCTCAGCAGACTTCTCTTTGGACAACACAAGCTGCACTTCTCGTTCAATAATACAAGACACTAAGTAGAGGTTTTCTATATAGCGCAGGGCAGTGTAGGAATAGGAAAGATTCTGGCCGTCCATGTACCAGGACACAGAGGCAGGGGCACGTTTAATGACAATGGTTTCTTCTTTGACAGAAATAAAGTCTTCGTGGACATTAAGCTTTTTCAAGTTTGTAATAATCATATTCTTGAACTGTAAAGCCTTACGACTAGAGGCTTGCTTCATATCAAAAGCAGGAAGTTCATATCCACGTACTTTTATCGTTGCCATACACTAATTTGGCTCAGAATGGCTTTATAAAGGTTAGGGTGAAGAAAAAAGAAAGGTATTTATTGATATTCCGCTTGTAATTTAAGGTGAAAATACCTAAAAAAAGGGATATGAGATACTCTGATGGTAAGAGAGGAACTTTTTAGGATTTTATCATGAAAACGAAGAAAGATCTCTCACTGAAAGAATTACTCTTTTCTTTTTTATTCTAGAATTATTTTATTGTCGTGACTTTGTAGACTTTGCCTTTCTTATCATAGGTCGTCCACTTGCCTACTTGTTTGCCTTTGTCAAAGAAACCTGAACGCATCTTTGTTCCATCTTTACGGAACCACTCCCAGTAGCCGTCACATACCCCCTTGTGCATGTTCCCTTTTGCCCAAAGACTTCCGTCTTTATGCCGTATTGTTTTGTTTGGCATTATGCTTGCTCTAAATCCTTTATATTTAACTTTTTCATCTGCAACATTTTTGCCATTGCTTTTGGATTTTTTGCAAGAATGTCTTGTATATTTGAGGGAATAATTTGCCAGGAAATACCAAACTTATCTTTGAGCCAGCCACATTGTTCAGATTCTTTCACTGCAGAGAGTTTCCCCCAGTAGAGGTCAATTTCTTTTTGCGTGTCACAATTAACAATAAAAGAAAGAGATTCGTTAAAAGTAAACTTATGGGGACCCGTACCGTCCATTGCATCAAACTCTTGTCCTTCTATTACGAATGAAGCGTGCTTGACTGTTCCTTGTTTTCCCGGTTCACCTTTTTCATATTTGAGCATATGATCAACTTTTCCTTTGAAGACTTGCGTGTAGAACTTTACTGCTGCTTCAGCTTTCCCCAAATCTTTTCCTACAAATAATAAAGAAGGAGTAATATGGGACTTTGCTTCCGATAAAAAAAGTTGCCAAGACAAACCAAACTTGTCTTTGATGAAGGCATATTTTTTACTAAAGGGATAGCTGTCTAGAGGCATCATGACTTCACCACCTTTGACTAAAACATTGTAATAATTCGTTACTTCTTTTTCTGTGCTACAGTGCACCATAAAAGAAATGCCTGGAGTGAAATGAAATATTGGGCCGCCATTGATTGCACCAAAGTCTTGACCGAAAAGCTGGAAACTCACGGTCATGAGAGAACCAGGTTTTTTGCCAGACATCTTTGCACTATTTTCATCGTATCTCATCGTTGTAAGAATTTTTGCCTTTGGAAATAGGGAAGTATAGAGTTTTACTGCTTCTTCGGCATTGTTGTCAAACCAGAGAAATGGAGTTATTTTTTGCATAGTTTATTTAGAGCTTAGATATTCATAAACTTTTCTTAAATCCCGGAGAAATACGTTAGGCTAATTTGACTTTGCAAACGTTTCCTTCACAGACCATTTCCACTTTCTTTTTCTTTTTTATCGTTTTTTTCTCAGGCATGTGTTTCTCCCCCTTTTTTTCTATATGCGCATATAGCAAGTATTGTTGTTATCATGACAAGAATATGTACTGATGTGCACCATAAACATATTGCTTTCAAAACGTATTCAGCATGCATAAGATATGCAACAGATAATAGACCAACTATTGACCAGAGCAGTAAAGGAACTTCTACGTGCTTTTCTTTTTGTCCATAGAAGGTAAGAATTGCTAAGCCCACAAACCAAAACATTCCAAAAAAGGCAACAGGAATACCGAAGAGTTCTGAATAAGAACTTTGGTTGACTAAGGTACAGGAGATTACCGCGTTCATATCACAAAAACCTGTGCCACTATCATAATGCTCATGCACTAAATAGAGAGAAATAGCTAGCCCTAACACCGCAATAATAAGAAAAGACCAAGCGAGCTTCTTTTTGTGCATCTTGAAAAACAAAATCCTTGGAGTTATAAATATTTCTGGACCTTTTCGCAAGTTTTAAATTCCCTAAGTGTTTTATGCGCTGGAGCTGGTTGTTGAACCCAGAAATGCTAGGGAGCATCATGGTTTACTCAGACCTCTCATCCCTAAAGCGAGGGGCTTTTGAGACCATTGCCTTACCAGATTAGGCTACTCCAGCGTATTCTTCTTTAAGAAAAATAGTTTTCATAAAGCTTTACCACAAAAAGTTGAAAGATTTTCAGAAAGAAAGTATTAAATAGAGACTATAAAGTTCTTTTTTATATGTCACTTACAGAAGATCTTGGCATTTTGGTGCAAAGAGGGGCGCACTATAGTTTACAAGCAGATGTGCTTGCTGAACTGCCTCATTTTTTACATGACGTTGCTTTCGGTGCTTCACTCCCTCCAAAAGATCCGGACTTTTTGTATGCAGATCTTCACCTCCATATTCCTCGTACTGCTTCTATGAGAAGGGTTATAGAGGAAATTTCTCCCCGTGTTGATATCTGTGCTATCGTTACTAGAGAACCAAAATATGATAGTGATGGGGGTTATCTTGATTTTGATACTGCAGTAAAGAAATTGAAACGAGAAGAGATCCCTATTGCCCATGAAAATAATCGTTTTGTGCTTGCTGGTGATCCTGGAAATCAAATTTATTTTGTACGAGCAATTGAAGTCTATGGAAAAGAAGGACAAGAACTTGTTATTGTTGGTAATGATACAGAATTTAGAGATAATAGAGTAAATGATACTCCTCTTGATGATCTTATTACTGAGGCTGATGATCTTGGATCATTATGGTTTCTTGATCATCCTATGATTATTGGTGCACCAGTTATTTCTTTTCGATATCCTACACAGGCAGAAGAAAAGAGACTACGAGGATGGATAGAAAGCCATCATCCTCTTGTAGAAACAGGCAACCATCAGAGTACTCTTTATATGTATCCCTCCAATGTTGCTATGCGAAAAATAGCCGCAGAATATGGACTCCCTCAAATTACTAATTCAGACAGCCATTTCCGTCTACAAGAAATAGGTTTATCCCGAACAGGAATTCCGCTTCGTACAGTAGATGGAAATCATCTCATCAAGCGAAACTCTGGTGATGCATTTATTACATCACTGCGTAGAGGCTTAGAAATTTCTCCTCGTGTACGTCTTGAATCGGGATATTCTAGTGCTTGGGCATTTGGTCAATATATGGTACTCCCTACAATTCTTTGGAAACTAGGCATGTATAAAGCTGCGCGAAGAATTCGCGGCATTCAAGATTAATTGTCCAAAGTTTTATTAATTCTCTTTCTCTAGAATAGTTGTGGTTGTTTACAAACTAGACTTGCATAATCATACGTCTACATTTCCTAGATTCCTTGGGAGAAGAGATGACAAGAAACTTTATGTAAAAACTATTCTTAAAAATATCTTTAAAGAAAAGGGAAATCTTGTTTTAGGTATTGCAGATTTTCATGAAGATAAAAGGTATGATTCTTTTCTTTACGGAATGAAACAATTAGATTATCATTTAAACCTTCTCCATGAAAATTATTTTTTTTCTTTTCAACAAGCAAAAAGAACCATTTATTTTGTTCGGACAAAAGAGGTAGAGACAGATAAAGGGCATTTTCTTCTTGTTGGATATCTTGGAAAAACAAAAGGCAAAAGTCTTAAAGAACTTTTGAAAGAAGTGAAAAAACAAAAGGCTATTATTATTGCAAACCATATTCTGCACGAGTTCCCTGTTTCCCAATTTCTTGTGCTTCATGCAATGGGGAGAAAAGAAGAGCACATGAGTGCACGTGGTCAAACTATAGGCCAGTATAAGAAAGAGCTCTCCGCATTAGAACTTAACCCGTATTTCCCTTATGACTGGAAGAAGATTCGCAGTCTTGCAAAAAAAGAACGGCTTCCTCTTGTTACTGATTCAGATGCGCATTTTCCTGAAGAATTTTTTCGATCTTATATTCTTATGGAGGATATAGATTTTACCAACCCTATAACATTTAGGAAAAGCTTTCGAAGAGCACTAAAAAAGGGAATACAACTCCATGCACGAAAAGCTGGGTACATAAGTTTATATAAACATGCCTTTCAAATTGTTCTTTGGTCTCTTGCTATGAAGCTTGGGCTTATACAACCATGAATACAGAAACGCTAGAAAAAGTTATTCGCATTTTAGAGAAAGAAGCGAAGAGCTGGCAAGTTCCTATTATCACACTTATTGCACAGACAAAAAAAGATCCTTATCGTGTACTGATTGGTACAGTGCTTAGCTTACGTACGAAAGATCAAGTCACTGCAAAGGCATGCGAGAAATTATTTGCCGTTGCAGATACGCCAGAAAAAATGGTGAAACTTTCTGAGAAAGAGATTGAAAAACTGATTTATCCTACAGGATTTTATATTACAAAAGCAAAAAATATCAAACTTATTTCTCAAAAATTATTAGATGAATACAAAGGAAAAGTGCCAGATGATATTGATACACTTTTGACCTTTCCCAATGTTGGAAGGAAAACTGCGAATCTTGTTCTTACAGAAGGCTATAACAAGCCTGCAATGTGCGTTGATTCGCATGTTTTTCAAATCTCAAACAGATTGGGATATGTACGAACCAAAAAAACAGAAGAAACTGAGATGATATTGCGAAAGAAACTCCCCTTGCAATACTGGGGAGAGTATAATTACCTTCTTGTTGCTTTTGGACAACATCTTTGTGTTCCTGTATCCCCTTGGTGTTCTAAGTGTCCCGTAGCACAATACTGTGAAAGAAAAGGCGTGAAAAAATCTAGATAATCAGTTGGACATCCGGCATGCCCCTGCGCCAACATTATAAATCTCCCCTTTATTAAAATCTATATGAAAAAAGAATTACATCTTGAGGACTTAGAACTATACTTAGATGAAACATATATTTACTTGGATCTTGTTTTTCTTAATAAATTTCTTATAAATGCTTCCAAAGACTCTTCACCCGCTTCGAATAGAATGTTTATTGAAAAAATAGGTCTGGTCTTTAATACCAAGATTAATAAGAGTATGGGCCTATATCAAACTCTACGAGGTGTACGACCTCTTCGTTTTTCTATTTTACGTAAAATAAAAATTTACTCCACTTTTAGTTGGTTAGAAATAGAACAAAATATTTTTGGTATTAAAGTAAAGAGGGGTCAAGTGACTCATATTAAGTTTCCTTTTAAAATTGGAAAAGATTTAGGCTGTATTGTAGGCCATATTCTAGGAGATGGATCCATTGATAAGAGATCAGACTATTTATTCTTTTCAAATAAAAATAAAGACCTCCTTCAAGAGTTTTATAGTTCTATGGATAGACTCTTTGCTATAGAACCGAGAATTTGGCTTCAGGAAAGTGGAAACTTTATCACACAAAATAAATGGATTAAGAGAGTTCAGAGCATAGATGAAGTTCCAAGTGACCAAAATGCAGCTTTGTTCTATCCCAAGATTTGTGTGTTATTAATTAAAGCTATGTTAGGTAACTTTGCAGAGGGAAAGAATAAAAAAATTACTTCTGAGATTCTTTCTGCACCTAAAGAATTTCAAATTGGACTCCTTAGAGCATTTTGTGATTCAGATGGAACAATTGATAAGACTCATGGTCCAAGATTATTTCAAGATGATAAAAAAATCCTTCAAGATTTTAGTATTATTCTCTCACAACTAGGGATTCAAGCTTCTTCTATTCATTTCTATATTAAAAAAGAAAAGATGAGATATTATATTGATATTACAAATAAACAGAATTACAGAAGATTTTATGAGATTATTGGGTGTACCTCTAAAAATAAAGCTAAGACTCTAAAAAAACTTGTCGAAGCTTCTTATATTTACGGTAATATCACATTAATAAACCCAAGACCTAGATAGTCTAGTATACATGTCTTTATATTTCTCTTTGAGCTACACCACTTATGCAGCAAAAACAATGTATACTCGTTCTTGGTTCTGGCGTCACTCCACAAGGTGAACTTACTCTCATGGGCAAGTCCCGTGTAGAAAAAGGCGTGGAGCTGTACAAAAAAGGATATTCTCATCGTATGCTTTTCTGTGGAGGATATTCTTACACGGTCAAAAATACACCAGCAAAAACAGAAGCTCAGGCAATGAAGGCGTATGCTCTTACTTTAGGAGTTGCACAGGAACATATCTTTCTTGAGGAGCAGTCAAAGGATACCTTGGGGAATGCCTACTTTGCAAAACAGTTTCTTGAGCATCAGAACTGGACATCTTTCTCTGTTGTCACTTCAAACTACCATCTGCCTAAAACAGCATATGCATTTCAAAAAATCTTTGGAAAAGAATTTTCTATTGATATTATTCCTTGTCTTACCTACCTTTCTGCAGATGAAGTTTTAGAGCGTGTTGACTCTGAGAAAGAAAAAATGCAATTATATAAACAAGTACTGGGAGATATTCTTGATGGGGATGATCGAGCTGTGAAACATAAAATGATGCAGCTTCCCTGGTATGCACAACTCTTAAAAATGGGACTTGTGTTTTAAAAAATATGGAAAATATTTCACGAGAGGAAGTTAAGAACCTCATTGAGAACAAAGGAAAGTATACCCTTATTGATGTACGAGAAAAGGAAGAACTCAGTTATGGCATGATTCCTACTGCACATAACGTTGCCTTGCATGAAATAGAATTTGCACTGGATTTAGTTGCAGAAGATTTTCAAAAAAAGTATGGATTTGAAAAGCCAAAGAAAGAAGACACTATTATTTTCTATTGTCGTACTGGTGGACGTTCTGCCATGGCAACTGCATTTGCACAAGAACATGGATACGTACATGCAAAAAATTATGCTGGAAGTATTTATGACTGGGCTACAATAGACCCGAATGTACGAAGGTACTAATCTTTATGCTCTTGTTTGTATTGTAAAGCTGCAGCTTCTACTCCAGCAAAAAAGAAACGACCAGGATCATAGGGCTTGTCTTCTGCAAGCTTAAGCACTCTTTCTACTCTTGCCATTGCAGAATCTCGCCCAAATACTTCTTCTTGTACTCCTATAGACAAGCTAAAACCCAAATATTCCACATAACAATTTCCTAGATACGTTGCCGTGCATAGTGCAAGTATCTCTGTAAGTGCTTTCATAGATTTTTTGGCACTATCTCACCTTATAAAGCTTTTCTTCCACAAGACTTAAAAAGGAAAATAGCTTCTTTTTCCGCACAATGATAGGCGCACTTTGGGGCATTGGTCTAGGATGGATGTTTCTGATTATGCTCCTTTTCCTGGCTGTATTTATTTTTTGGCTTTGGATGTTTATTGAAGCACTGAAGAAACGGGATACTCTTTGGATTGTGCTTCTTCTCATTGGCCTATTTACCATGTTTTCCTGGTTCTTTGCCTTACTGTACTATTTATTAGAATATACAAAGAAGAAAGAAATCAAAGTGAGAAAGAAATAAGATCATGAGAAAAGTCACCATCCCTTCACATTCTGTTTTAGCACTTCTTGATAGAGAGCTTCGTATGAAAGGAATACAGCCTGTGTATATTTGGAATGTGTACTTTGATACCGTGAAGAGAAAAACAGAAGCAGGCATTCTTCTTCATTCTTTTAGTGGGGAAACCTTTCCTTTTCCTAGCGAATTACACCCTTTTGTAGGAGTCTTAGGATTTATCAATGGAAAAGAACCAGGTGAAGGAACGATTCCTTTGCATATCGCTGTGCCTAAAGAAGGGGATGTTTTGAGTATTGCATATATTGTTGAAGGTGTGTATAAAGGGGATTTTTCTGAAGCAGAAATAAAAAAAGGAAAAGTGATGAAAGGAGAAAAGGAATTACAGGGTTTGAAACTTGTGCATCAATATGTTGCTACGGGAAAAGACCTTGAAGAAAAACCCTATGAAATTTCGGTTATAGAACCACGTATTATTTCTGAAGAATCTTAAATAAGACTACGTTTTCTTCGTTCTTCTTCTCCCTTGAGATCTGCGTTTTTTTTCTCTTCCCAAAATTTGTCCATAGGATTTTCAATAGTGTCATAGCTTGTTTGCCCCAAAGATGTTTGATAACTCAATGACTCCTGTTGAGGTTTTTGTTCTGCTTGCTCCGCTTGCAGTTGTTGCTCTAAACGAGGATTTTGTTGCGTGGCTTCTTGCTCTTCTCTGCGCACACGTTCTTCTATAGTCACTTGTTCCTCTTCTTGCGAGTTCTCACTAGAAGAGTCTTTTACTTCGCGATATTTTTCTCTAGGAGAGAAGTCTACCATAGAGTATTTAGAAGCTTTCTGGGCTTAAAAAGCTACTGCCAGGAGCATTTTTGCTCATGACAGCCACAAGAAAGGTCATATGGCTGAGGGTTATAACACTCTTGATATTCACACGTAGTTACAGTGGGTTCTGTAGAGGAAGACTGGCATATCTGCCCAGAGCAACCACCAGTTGTACAATCACTATCGCTTGTGCAAAGGTCGTAGGTTGAACTGCCACAAAAGTCAGAGGTATCTGTTTGTGTCTGCTGTGTACATGCACTTAAGAACAGAAAACAAAACAAGAGGAGGATTTTGTTCATGGGTTTCTAAAAGAGGAGAGAATTAATAAATATATGCTCCAAATACATTTCTATGAAACGAGTTCCTCTGAGAAGTAAAGATCTGCAAGATTTATTGAAAGGCTATAGTTTTGAGGTTGCAAAAAAAGATCTTGTAGAATGTGTTGAGGATAAAATTATCTTGATTAATAAAAGACCGTGCTTCTTCTCTTATGAAAAAAAACTTGTCCCCACCTTACAAGTTCTGCAAGAAAAAGAATTGTTGAAGAAAATTGCTGTGGATATGGGTGCAGTGAAGTTCCTCATTGGAGGAGCAGATGTAATGCGACCAGGTATCAAAGAAATTGACTGGGAAATAGAAAAGGATGACTTCGTTATTGTTGTGGATATCAATAATAAAAAAGCACTGTGTGTAGGGATTGCATTATTTTCTGGGAAGGATATGGAAACACAAACATCAGGTAAGGTTATTAAGAATATTCATTACATTGGGGATGCAATCTGGAAGTTTATATAGCCTCTCTGGCTTCTCTTTCTTTTGGGAATTCCTTTCTCTCTGTCAAAGAGTTTCTTACATATGGGTCTTCGCTTCTTGAAAGTGCTGCGTGCCAGAATTCATAGGGAGCATAGGAACTTCTTTGTGTGAGAAGATCTTCAGAAAGTTCGGGGATATCAAATAAAGGATGGCCCCGATCTATTAGCGAAGCTAATCTGGGGAGCCTTGTTCTCTCTAACCGTACTGCACTTCCATGATATAAAAGAGGCTCACGAAAAAGACCATTGCCTGCA
>JAHFJQ010000080.1 GCA_023245755.1 archaeon
GATAAAAAAACTTATTGGCTTAAGTCCAAAAATGGCAACAGTAATACGCAAGGGAAAAGAAGTCAAGATTGCAGTGGACCAGGTACAAGTAGGCGATAGTATTTTAGTAAGACCTGGAGAAAAAATTCCTGTGGATGGAATACTCCTAGAAGGAAACTCTTCAGTTGATGAAAGTATGATTACAGGAGAAAGTATTCCAGTAGAAAAGAAAAAGGGAGATACAGTTATTGGCGCAACGATCAATAAGCATGGTTCATTTACCTTTAGGGCAACAAAAATTGGTGCAAATACAACACTGGCAAGAATCATAAAACTCATTGAAGACGCACAGGGATCCCGTGCTCCTATTCAGCGTTTTGCGGATACAATCTCTGCATATTTTGTTCCTATTGTGATTGGTATATCTTTTTTTACTTTTATCACTTGGTACGTTATTTTTGGCTCAGCATTTTCTTTTGCCATGATTGCAGCAGTATCCGTTCTTGTCATTGCTTGTCCTTGTGCACTAGGCTTAGCAACACCTACAGCAATAATGGTTGGCACAGGAAAAGGTGCACAGCAGGGAATTCTTATTAAAGGTGGAGAAGCTCTGGAGACCGCGCACAAAATAAAATACATTATTTTTGATAAAACCGGAACAATTACCAAAGGAATTCCAGAAGTAACGGATACTATTGGCTTTGAGAAAAATACCGAAGAAAACATTCTAAAAATTGCAGCTTCCTTAGAAAAACCTTCTGAACATTCTTTAGCAGAAGCAATAGTCAAGGCTGCAGAAAAGAAAGAAATCATTTTAAGTAAGGTGGCAAATTTCAAGGCCATTCCGGGATATGGAATTACTGCAAGTATAGGCACAAAAAAATATGCTTTAGGCAATCAGAAATTGATGAGTAAAGAAGGAGTCCTTATCACAAAATACGTATCTCAGATCCATCGTTTAGAAGCGCAAGGAAAGACTGTCATGTGTCTCTCTTCAGCAAAAACTCTTCTTGGTCTTATTGCAGTTGCAGACACGATAAAAGAATCTTCCAAAGATGCAGTGAAGCAATTACAAGATCTTGGAATTGAAGTGTATATGATGACTGGAGATAACCAGAGAACAGCAGAGGCAATTGCAAAACAAGCAGGCATTCAGCATGTCTTTGCAGAAGTCCTTCCAGAGGACAAAGCAAACTACGTCAAAAAACTACAGCAAAAAGGAAAAGTGGGCATGGTGGGGGATGGTATTAATGACTCTCCTGCATTAGCACAGGCAGACCTTGGGATTGCAATGGGCTCAGGCACCGATGTTGCAATGGAGTCTGGTTCCATTGTCCTCATGAGAAATGATCTTATGGACGTTCCACGGGCAATCAAACTTTCAAAATACACCATGAACAAAATTAAACAGAATATGTTTTGGGCATTATTCTATAATGTGCTTGGTATCCCTCTTGCTGCAGGGGTACTCTTTCCTTATACGGGGTGGTTACTTTCTCCTATTATTGCAGGTGGAGCAATGGCCTTAAGTTCAGTAAGTGTGGTAACAAATTCATTATTATTAAAGAGGAAAAAACTATGAAAACAAAACACAAAATCTATTGGGGTATAGCTGCAGTCATAAGTCTTGCAGTGATCTATTATATACTGAGTCTTGCAGGACAAAACTCACAGACCTGTGCAACAGCACCAGCAACAGAAATTGATGTTGGTGGTGACGAAAATGTAGTGTACCATATTCATCCAACTTTGACAATAACAATAAATGGGGAAGAAATAGTTATTCCTACCCACATAGGATTAAACTCAGGCATTATGCGCCCATTACATACACATGATACTTCTGGAGAAATTCATGTAGAAAGTCCTTGTAAAAGAGATTTTACTCTGGGAGACTTTTTTGATGTGTGGGGGCAAAATTTTAATAGCACATGCATAATGGACAGTTGTAGTGATGCGGATCATACTCTGACTATGTATGTCAATGGGATAGAAAGTACAGAATACGAAAATCTGATCTTAAAAGATAAAAATGAAATAGAAATAGTTTATGCAGAAAAGGAAGGGTAAAAAATGGGATATTGCGGAATGGATTCAACAGTAACATCTGCACCAACAGCTACAGTAGCTTCTCTTGTAATTTTAAAAATTGCTATAATTGTTGGAGTTCTTCTTCTAGCTACAGCAGCAGTATATGTCTATAGAAGACAACAAAAGAAGCAAACAAAAAAGGAAGAAAGCAAACCCTTCGGGAGAAGAGATAAAAAATGAAAGGTGTACTATTTATTTTATCTTTAGTACTGCTATGTTCTTCAATGGTTCTTGCAGAAGGAACAAATGTAATAGCAACAAATCAAACTGCATCTGTAGAGTTTGGAACCCTTCCTGCAGCTCCTAGTGTTGGCTTTGCAACAATTCTTGTGTTTAAAGCAACAGATACGCAAACAGAGTTAAGTCATATTGATGCCTACGTAACAATAAGCGATGCAGAAGGAAATATTCTCAAAGATCAATACCCCATTCATACACACGGGAGTCAGTTTTCTATGTCCTATACCTTTGAAGATTCTGGGCAGTATCTTCTTTCTGTTCTCATCACTCCATCAAGCCATTATGAAGGTCCAAAGTTTGCAAATTTTACTGTTGATTTTCCAATCACGGTAGAAGAAAGTGAGAGGACAAACAGTAGTGCTCTTTGGTATTTTCTGGGAGTTGTACTCATTTTAGGAGTTCTGGTCTTCTTCATCATAAAAAAATCTAAAAAGAAACATTCTGGTATGCAACACCCTCATCAGAAAGAGTAAGAATTCCCATTTGTTTTCTATCAAAACATCCAGAGTTCCAAAAGAGTTCTGGAAGGGGCTTTCCTTGAGGAACAGGATTTCCTTCTCTATCATGTGCATGATGTCCGGATTCGTGAATATGCCCATTTATTGCACAGGATATGCGCATCTCATCAAGAAATCTTCGTAAAAGGACGTTTCCTACATTCTCTCTTTGAAAGGTAAAACCGTGAGCATTTGCAATGCGAATAATTTCATCAGCAGTAGCTTTTCTTCCTTCCTTTTTTTGTACGGCGTCAACGATTTGTGCTTCAAGATGATAACCCGGTATAATACTTCCTTCACTATCTCTTGCAAAATACGCAAAATCAACGCCTTGTGCACCAACAGCAAAACGTGCAGGGACATGGCATACAAGAATAGTTTTTTCAGCTGTTTCTATCCTTGGAATAAGATCTCGTATATTGGTATAGTGTAGTTCCCCTTGAAAGCGTTCTTCTGCTTGAAGTTGTGAAACAGTATCCCAACCAGTAATCGGAACAAGTTCTGTTTCAGTAACAGCATATCTTCCCGTTGGAGCTTCAATGCCAAAAGTATATTCTCCACCACTCAAACTATCAGATCCTGGAAGAAATGCAAACCTATATCCAGCAATATCCACAAAAGGTGTACGAAGCATATCAATAAGATTTCCATATCTACTAGAAAGAATATCTACCATAGGTCCGTATCCAGAAATACTCTCATGACTTCCTGGTTGTACATAAGATTCTAGGCCACTATCACCTACAGCTTCAAGAATCCCTGCCGTATATCTTTGGCTATCTTCAAGAAGTGGTGCATGTATTCCTATATCTCCATTTACAATGAGTCTTTCTACTCCTAAACGTTGTAAACGTGCAATACCCTTTCGCACAAATTCTGGCTGTGCATGTACATCAGAAATAATGCCTATTCTCATGTTACCTCGCAGAGAGTTCTTGTCGAACAGAAGCAATAAAAGGTGCACAAAGAGAAATATTCTTTTCTAATCTTGGTGCATCCCAAGAAGATGCCCAAGATTCAATCCAAGTTGTTGCTTGTTTATCTGTGGTTTTTACAAGATCTGAAGGAGAACCTTTTTTAGTAATCTGAAAACCGTCTATTCCTGTATCAACACAGGTAATACTCTTTGGATTGCCTACTTCTACAGAAGAGAGAGTAAGGTAATCACCTGGAGTAAAATGCAGGGGGTGTTCTAAAGAAACGGGAAAAGGGGATTCATTACAAAACATGGCTACTACAGGAGCAGCTCCAACAGAAAATGTGGGTAAAGAATAGCAATGCTGATAAGGGACAGTGATGGAATTTCCATAAATTTCTAAAGGGGAGGCATGTTCCACAAGGTATCGGGCTATAGCGGAGGTATCTGCAGCTAGTTGTTGAGCAGGAGATAAAGCAAATGCTGAAGAACTTGCTAAGAGTCCAGTCAGTCCCAGTAGAGAGCGAAATTTCATGGTAAGGCCTATTTTTACCTTGTATAGAACTATTTAAATCTTCCTATTTGTTACCCCTTGTAAGAGATAAATGTGTGTCGAAGAAATACTCAAAAAGAATTATAAAATTCCTATTTTAGGGGCAAAAATGGTTTTAAGTTTAAACTTAGCGTATGAAGGTGATGTTTATAGAGAATTTTCTGGAGATCAAGATTTCAAAGATTTTTCTAGTGTCATATTTTTAGGGAGTTAAACTTATAAACTTCTATTCTCTAGAAGTCTAAAAGAAGAGGTGATACTATGGCTGAAAAAACAGAAGCAAGATTAATAGATTTCTACGGCACTGAATGTACC
>JAHFJQ010000081.1 GCA_023245755.1 archaeon
ACAATATGCCCGTGGATGTTGTACCTGTCATTCATCCAGCAAACCTTCTCTACCAAGGAAGGAATCCAGAACTTTTTGCAAGCATGAAAAAAGACTTTGAAGTCATTGCTTCTCTCGTACAAAAAAAGAAAGCAAAGACTCTTTCTGACTTTACCTAAAAAAGGTGAAGAACAACAAAAGAAAGAGAAATAATTAAGCTCTTCCACCTGAAAAAATACTGGCCATTTTTCCAGACATATCTTCATAAGGAATAACTCTGCATCCACCTGCCGTTTGAGAAGAAGCTGGTTTTTGTTCTGGAGGAGCACTAACCGTACTTGTTTGTGCTTGTCTTTGTCCTGGTTGATAAGATCGTCCTTCTCTATGTGCGATGAGTTGCTCTAAAGCCTCGACTAACTTTTTGAGATTGTCTACTTTCTCATTTTCCGTATCAAAACTAAGATTCACCTGCATTTTTAAATAAGCACCCTATTTTCCTTAAAAAGCTTTTTGATCTTAGAGTATGTATATTTTTAGTGATGGATCTCTTTAAGAGCCTTAAGTCGTGTTTCTGCGTCAACACTCTGATTCCATAGTTGCCAAAACACTCTTTGGAGCCAAAGGATCCATTCTTTATCTTTTATGGAGTAATACAGAAAGACATTCTCGGGAAGTTCCTTATGGTGCCTAGGAGAGAGAGTTTCTTTCAAGCTTACATTTGTAGAGTCAATAATCATTGCTCGAAGAGGTTGTTCACAGTGTCTAATATGAATAAGATCTGCTCCAAAACGAGTATTCAGCTGAAGAAGTGTATGCGTTTTCTCTTCAGAAACAATATCTATGCGTGTAAGGATGTTACAGCGTATTCCTTTCTTAAGAAGGGATTCAAAGAGTTTCATACTTTCTGGACTTTCGTCTATCCAGGAAAGGTTACCTGAGAAAAAAAGAATTTGTTCTGTTGCAGTAGCAAGAACATTCGTATAATTCACCATCTTATTGCTGCGAAGAATGTCTCTCTGTTCTTGTGAAACAAACTGAAAAATATCAAAGGGGGAGAAATCTTCCTTATGCCTACCTTGGAGAAGTTTTTGAAGCAATCGTTCTTGATAGGCACTTCCTTTTCCAGGCTCCAGTGCATTCCAGTAGACTAATTTTAAAGCCCCTCTACTTCCTTTTCGAAAGATTTTAGAAGAAATTAGCCCCGTTTCCACTGCGATTTGCTCTACATAGCGATCTGCAGTCCTCCAATTTTTCTGGAGAAGAAAAGCAAGTTCCTGTATTGTTTTAGGCTCAGTACGAACACTATCCAGTATGGTTTTTACCAGTTCTTTTTGCATCATCCTACAACACTATACCATAATTCTTGTAAGTTAATTAATTCTTCTCTACAACACTATATACATTTTACAATGGAAAAACCACAATTTCTCAAAGAAGCAGACATTATTGATTTCAAAAAAGACACGTGTATTTTTTGTAACGGCCTGTTTAGAACAGACTGTATTTGTACTTCAGGTACAGCAGAAACAAGAGGGGACCATGGTATGGGAGGCCATGAGTATCACTGGACAAATGCCAGCTACTCACCAAGAGAACTAGAACTCAATATTTTTTCTGTATCTTTGATTCCAGAAGAAAGAGCAAAAGTATATGCGACAAAATCTTGGCTCACCCAAAAGCTCACCGGAGAAATAAAAGAGCGAGCAGTGCAGCTACGTGAAGACCTCCAAACAAAAATTGACCTTCCTCAAGCACAAAAAGAAAGAGCAATTGATGCAATTGTCAATGACTGTCTTGCAGAACTATGTTCAGAGCAGCGAGGTTTTTTTCATGGCTCAAACGGAACAAGGCTTGATCAAAGACTAGAAGCATATTATCATAATCTGTTCTTAGACGATTTGGAAATTGTTGCAAAGGCAGGCAGTGACTATGCAAAACCAAGAAGCTGGGATGATACGATAAGCTATTGTAGTGGAATCAAAGCACATACAAAATGCTGGCCATATAAGACAGTGACAGATCCAGAAGAACGAGTGGTCCCGTATAGAAAATTCCTAGAACACCTTCAAGGAAATCCTCGCTTTGTAGGCTATCAAGCAAAACTGGAAGAATTTCCGGACATATTTGATACAACAAAGAAACTTTCTCTTGTGCTCAAGGTACACAAGTTTGATCCCTTTACGAGGCGATAGAAATGAATCATTTTCTCAAACCAGAAGATATTGAAGCACTCAAAAAAGATACCTGTTTGTTTTGCAATGGAACTTTTCCTACAAAAGAAAGGATAGGCTCATATACAAAACGTGTAGGAAGTGATGACGAAAAAGAGTGGGTAGATGCAACAAAGAAAGTTATCTATTGTGCAGACCTAGACATATATCACTTTACTTTCGACTTTCCTAAAGAAGAAAGAGAGTCTCTTGCAAGAGAAAGAGAAGAGCTGTATAAAGCAGAAGTGAAGAGCGTCCAAAGAAATGCAGGACAAAGAAAAGAAGATCTCGAAAGAATTCTTCCTTTAGAAGGAAGAGAGAAAACGCTTGCAGTGGAAGCAATAGTGAGTGATATCTTACGCTCTGTTGACGAAAAATCTATGTGTGGTTCTGAAATAAGAAGAAAACTCGAAGCAGCATATTACCAGTTCTTTTTCACAGATTTAGAAAGAGCATGCTATGAAAGAGGAAAAGCACAAGGATCATGTGAAGAAGTTTTCTACAAACCAGCTGGCCTCAAAACACATGTGCGTTGTTGGCCTTATGCACCTGTGCTCCAAGACCGTACCGAAAGAGTCAATTATAGGGTTTTTCTTGCACACCTAGAGCAAACAAGAATAGGAAAAGGCTACACTGCAAAGTTAGAAGAATATCCTGAGCTCTTTGCATGTACACCAGATCTCCACATAGACCTGAAAATCAAACGGTATAACCCTCTAGAATTCCTCTAACAGACTTTCAGAAACCTTATAAAGCATAAGGAAGCTAAAAGCTACATGGCTGATGAAAAACCTATCAAAGTAATTCATGAAAGAAATGTTTGTATAGGCTGTTGTGCATGTGAAGCAATAGCTCCAAAATTCTGGGTCATGAACAAGGATAATAAGTCTGATTTAGTTGGAGCAAAAAAACTAGAGGGTCAAGAGGAAGTCTATGAATTAGAACTTGATGCAGAACAAGGAAATATTGAAGCAGCCGAGTCTTGTCCAGTGAATTGTATTCACGTAGAAGAAAGCGGAAAAAGAAAGATATAATTTTTATCGGAGGAAACAAATGGTAACTATTAATGAAAAAGCACCAGAATTTAAGGAAAAGGCATACATCAATGATGAAATTAAAACAATTAGTTTAAGCGATTACAAAGGCAAGTGGGTAGTATTATTCTTTTACCCTGCAGATTTTACCTTTATCTGCCCAACAGAATTAGGCGAGCTTGCAGATCATTATGCAGAGATAAAAAAATTAGGCGCAGAAGTGATTTCAGTATCCACAGATACACATTTCGTACACAAGGCATGGCATGATAATTCTCCAACAATTAAAAAAGTGAAATTCCCTATGCTTGCAGACCCTACAGGGAACGTATGTAGAGCATATGGGACCTATATTGATGGAGAAGGTATGTCTTTACGTGGAACCTTTCTCATTGATCCCAAAGGAATTCTGAAAGCATACGAAGTACATGATAATAGTATTGGTCGTTCTTGCAAAGAACTGGTACGAAAGATCCACGCTGCAAAATTCGTTGCAGAACACGGTGGAGAAGTTTGTCCAGTGAATTGGGAACCAGGAAGTAAAACATTAAAACCGGGTCTAGACTTGGTAGGAAAAATTTAACATGGCATATGAAGTAAAAAACTACGATTCCTTACTTGGAACACAAGGGATGAGTGATACTCTTTTGAAGAACCACTTTACTCTTTACCAAGGCTACGTCACAAACACCAACAAACTCATTGACACCATGATGGCAATGGTAAAAGAAGGAAAGGCAGCAACTCCAGAATTCGCAGAGCTCAAAAGAAGATTTGGGTGGGAATTTAATGGAATGCGCCTTCACGAACTCTACTTTGGTAATATGAAAAAAAGTGGCCATGCTATCTCTGAAGGGGAACTAAAAAAATGTTTAGTTCATCTTTTCGGGTCCTATGAAGAGTGGGAAAAAGCCTTCAAAGCTGTAGGAACCATGCGTGGAATAGGTTGGGTTGTTCTTGCATATGACCCCGAAGGAAAAAGATTGTTTAATCTCTGGATAGGAGAGCATGATGTCGGCCATTTAGCTGGAACAATTCCTTTGCTCATCATGGATGTGTTCGAGCATGCATATATGGTAGACTATGGCCTGAAAAAAATAGACTACATCGAGACCTTCTTTAAAAATATTGACTGGTCTGTAGTAGAGAAACGTTTCTCTGTTTAATTTTTTTCTTTACAATGGAACGAAGGATCAGGCACTGGGGATTAGATTTTTTATATGCAACAGCAAGATATGGGAATGGGTTTACCCATCCAAAAGCAACTCTAGGCTATTTTGATACAGATGGCAAAGGTGTTCTTCAGAAAATGTTCTTTGATGAACTCTTACTTTTTTCTTTTTATAGAACTCCCTGGCAATTAGT
>JAHFJQ010000020.1 GCA_023245755.1 archaeon
ACTTTTTCTCCTAAAAAGTTTTTCACAACAAGTTTCTTTCCTTCCATCGTAACAGTCATAGGGAAGTGACTTGAACAAATTTTGACTCGATATTCATATGGTTCTTGAACCCCTTTAATCATATTCAATATGTGAGATTTGAATGTATTGATGATTTTTTTCTCTCTTTTGGTGTATACTTTTGGTTCAATGATAATTTTATTTTCTTTTTTAGTAATAGTAAGGGTAGGGTAAACAAGTTTCTTCTTTACATGGAAATTTTTATGTGTCACTGTAATAAAATCAGTAACATCTATATCAACCCCGGTAGGGATGCTAATTTCCTTTCGAAGTCTTCTTGCTTCTAACATCTTAGTAAACAAAAGCTAAAAGCTTTCCTCCAAGATTTTTTTCCTTTGCTTCATTTTGAGTCATAATTCCTTTAGGGGTGGAAACGATTAACATTCCGAAGTCCTTAGAAGGAAGGAATCTTTTTTCGAATTTACCATATTCACTTACTTTTGCTGCGAAGCGTGGTTTAATTGCACCACATTTGTTTACGCCACCAATAAGAGTAATGTCTATAAAGCCACCTTTTCCATCGTCAACTGGAGTGAATTCACCAATAAAATGGTGTACCTTCATAATCTCAAGCACTGCCTTTGCAGTTTTGGAAATAGGGTGAACAATACAAGTTGGTTTACCAACCTTTTCAGCATTGAGGATAGTGCTCAAAGCCATTGCCAAAGTGTCATTCATTGCCATGTTAGTAGTATTTTTTGAATCCTAGTTTTGTTGCGTTATCTCTAAAGCATTGTCTGCAAACATCAAGACCATATTTTTGTATGTGTGCTCCAAGTCTTCCACAAATTTTACAAGGTTTGGAGTTGATACCATTTTTTCTGGGTTTAGGAGCATTATGCTTCAGGAATTTTTTAAGCTTGACTGGTTTATTTTTGAGCTGTTTAAATACCTTCTTATAACTGCCTGCGGTCATTATTCAGCCTCCTCTCTACTGTCGAAAACAGTAAGTTTCAAATCTTTCTTTGCAAAATCAATTGCTTCGATTTTTGAAATAGCATGTCTTTGTGGAATTTTTCTTTTTTCTAATCCTCTTCTCTTAATTCGAAATCCTTTTCTTTGAAGACTAACTGCTACTTCAAGTCCAATAATTCCAACTTCAGGAATGTAGTTGAGTGTAGGGATATCTAAGTATTCTTTAATTCCAAAGGAAAAGTTTCCATGAGTGTCAAATGATCGTATAGGAAGTTTATTATCTCGTGCTTGAAGAAGCGTTGCAAGAATTTCTCTAGCCTTTACTCCTCTAAGGGTGACTTTACATCCAATAACTAAATTTGGTCTTAAGCCCCAAGTAGGGATTCTTTTTTGCGTTCTGGTTTCTGAAGGTTTAAGTCCAGAAAGCTTTTGCAAGAGGATTTTTCCCTTTTCTAATTCTTGTCCTGGCTTACCAGTCCCAATATTAAGGGTAACTTTCTCTATTGAAATTTGTTTCATGACGTTCATTTTTCCTCGAGAGTGTGCATTTTTCCAATAACGAAGGCATATCTTTTTGCTGTTTCAAAGTTTCCTTCTTCTGTTTTAACAATAATATTTTTTTCTTTCATTTCTTCAAGTGTACCAACAACACCTTGTTTTGTTCCACCAGAAATGTAAACTCGTGCTCCCTTTTTCAAGGAAAGGTGCTCTTTAATTTTTCCATCTTTCAAAGACAAACAAAGAGTATCTCCAGTTTTATAATCTCCAGCTTTATCTAAAAGCAGATTTGTTCCATCGGAGTTATTAATTTGAGTTTTTCCATGAGCAATAACTTTTTTATTTTTAATCTGAACAACACGGATATCTTTTTCATCTTCTTTCAAAGCCAAAAGGGTAAATTTTCCTTTACGATTGTAAAAGAGTCTGTAGTTTTCCTGGACACTAGGAACAGAGATAACATCCATAAGTCCTAAACCAAAGCCAAGATCTTTTCTTACTTTACCATTGACAAAGATTTTTCCCTCATTAAGGATTTTTTTTACTTCTCTTCTTGTTCTTGCATATTTTAGAAGAGTGGTCACAACAACAGAAAGAGGAAGAGATTCCTTAAGAGTATGTGCTCCTGCGCTTGGTCTTGTGGTGAACTTAATTCCTTTTTTCTTAATTCCCCAACTAGTAGGTGCATTCAATCGTGATAAGTGATTTTTAACCATGGTTATTTTTTCTCCTTAGGACTTTTTCTTTCAACAATTCCTTTTCTATATTTATCAGTAAGTTCCATTTCTGTAATCATAACATTAGATGGGTGTAAAGGAACGAAAGCTTTGCTTCCATCTTTTTTGAGTGTTTCTATTCCTTCAATATAAACCTTCTGAGCTTTCATAAGTATTCTTGTAACTTTTCCAGTTTTTTTCTTATATTGTCCTCGTAGTATTTTTACTTTGTCTCCTTTTCTTAAAGGCAAACTTCGCAAAGTATATTTCTTTCTAAGTTCAGGACTAAGATGAGCACCCAAAAAGCTGTGTTGCACATGTAAAGGTGCATTGAATCGGAATTTTCTCTGCTTATTCGGGCGTTTACTCGCATTCCAGTTTTTTGACCATTCAATTTTCATTTTTTATACCACAATACTTGATACTTTGGAAATTCCAGGCCATCTTTCAGCAGCTTCTTTTGCAATAGCTCCTTTAAATATGGTTCCTTTTGGAGTTCCTTTTTCATCTTTAAGGACGATAACCGCATTATCTTCAAATTTAATTCGAGTTCCATTAGGTCTCTTATATTCTTTTTTCTGTCTAACAATGATAGCAGCAACAACTTGCTTTCTCATTTCAGGTTTTCCTTTGATAACGGATGCTTTAACAAGGTCTCCAACACCTGCAGAAGCAATTCTTCTTCGTACTGTTTTATGTCCTTTGACACTAATAATTTTGACTACTTTTGCTCCAGAGTTATCACAAGTAGGAATTTCTGCTCCTACTGGAAGTGCTCGTACCTTATGTCCTGTAAGTGCTTTCATTTGTTAACTTTCACCACCACGAATTTTTTTGTTTTACTAATCGGTCTCGTTTCAACAATCATAACTTGATCTCCAATTTCAGCATCAATACAGTCAGGGTTATGTGCTTTCACTCGAGATCTGCTTTTTGCATAACGTTCAAATTTAGAGAGATAAGAGATTCTTTCCCATTCTACATTCACTGTCTTATGAAGATTTTTTTTGATAATGATTCCTTCAAATACTCTTCCATGAAGTTTAAGGTCACCGTGAAATGGGCAATGTTTATCAGTACAGTTCTTACTAGGTACAACCAGTCCCATTCCAACGTTCTTCTTTGCTTTTGTTTTCATTTTTTGATCCTGTCTTCTGGTCTTCCAACCAAAATATCTCCTTTGATTATGATCTCTTGGTTTTGTATAGACACTTGAAAGCTTGCGCCTTTTTTGAGCACGCTTTTTTCTCCATGCTCTGTTTCTATAACAAAGGTATTTTTTGTTTCGTCAACAATTTCGCCTTTGATACCAACCAAGGTTTTGTTTTCTGCATCAACCACCACAACGTCAAGACCGATAAATTCGTGTCGGACGATGTTTGTTGGTGATCTCATCTTATTTCGTTAATGATCGTAATGGAACTTGAAGCGAATCCTTCTTCGATAATGACTTTTTTTGCCATTTCGAGGTGGTTTCCTTGAAGTTCTATATTTTTATCCTTTGTAGTTCCCCCACAAGCAAGCTTGGATTTGAGTTTTTTTGCAAGCTCCTTGAGGTTGATCGTTTTATCATCAATGCCTGAGATTATCGTGCTGAGTTTTCCAAATCTTCTTTTAACGAGGCGAATCTCAATTTTCTGCTCTTCTTTTGCGATACTTTCACAAACACAGAGCTCTTGAGGCAAGCCACATTTTGGACAAATTTCACGCATGGGTTTTCTTCGGCACCTCCTTCTTTTTAGTTTCAGTCATAATAGTAAGTATTCTCGCAACAGTTTTTTTGACATTCTTCACATTACCTGGATTTTCAGGAACAGTTCCTGCACCGATTTGAGCATTAATTTTAATGAGATCCTTTCTAAGTTCAAGTAACTTGTTATCAAGCTCTTGCTTATTCATTTTTCTCAATTCTTTATTCTTGATCTTCATTTTCTTTTACTTCTTCCTTTTTCTTTGCTACTTTTTTCTTCACAACAGCTTTCTTTTTAGCCTTTTTTTCTTCACTTGCTGGAGCTTCTTCTTCAGGAGTTTCTTTTTTAGCTTCTATTTTCACTTCTTCTACTTTAACAGTCATAACGCTTTGATCGATAAGAGTGAGTTTATCTGGTAAAATAGTATTTGGAGGTAAGATACGCACTTTGATACCAATGCTTCCTGATTTTAAGTTTGCAGTAGATTCTCCATACATAACTTTAGACATAGAGACATCTCCCGATTTCTTTAAGTATCCAGCATAAAATCGCCATGTTTTTGCTCGTGCACCAGGCAGGCCTCTTCCACCAATAGCAATTTCTGCTCCCATAGCGCCAGCATCAATAATTCTTTGCAAGGTTTTGTATCCAACAGATTTGAATCTCTTTGGTCCAAACCGTTCTAGGGTTGTTACAATTTGCTCTGCCATGGTTTGTGCATCAAGATTAGCATTCTCAATTTCAGCAACTTCAATCTGAGGATTTTCCATTTTGAATTTGCTTTTCAATACTTTTGTAAGATCTTTAATATTCTCTCCACCCTTTCCAACGATTAATCCTGGACGAGCAGTGTAGATAACAATTCTTTCTCCAAGAGGAGTTCTTTTAATCTCAAAGGAGCTGTATTTTCCTGCACCTAATTCTTTAAGGAGGTATTCATTAACCAAAAATTCCCTCATCTTTTCACCGACAAATTTTCTCTCTATCATTTGGTCTTTTTCTCCTTTGGATTTGTTTTAACAGCTTCTTTCTTTTCCGTTTTCTTTTTTTCTTTTTCAGCGAGTGTGATTTCAATATGTGTTCTTTTTGCTTTTCTTCCTCTATGTCTTCCAGGTTTCATCTGTGTATTTCCTTTGTTTGCAACAACTCGTGCAACATAGAGACTTTCCAGATCTAAACCTTTATTGAGAGCATTCATCTCTGCAGAGTTTAATAGTCGTAACATTTCTTTAGCAACCTTAACAGGGAATCTTCCTGGGCCCATTGGTCCCGGTTTGTGACCCAAATCCATATGGTACTTTCTAAAAGGAACAGCAACAGTCAAAGTCATAACATCTTGCATTTTCTTTTTTGCATCTGCAAGGCTTTTTCCTCGAATGAATGTAGCAACTTCTACAGCGAACTTTCGTGAGAGAGCTAAGTTCTCTCCTTTTGCAGTTGCGATGTGTTGTTTATTTTCCATGTTTATTTCACCGATGCAGCTGAGCTAGATTTCGTTGCTCCAATACCTGGTGCAGAGTGTGCAACTCTGTTTCTTGTAAGTGTGAATTCTCCTAAGTAATGTCCAAGCATATCTGGAAAGATTTCAATTTGAACGTAAGATTTTCCCATATGCACGTGAATATTGATCCCAAGCATTTCTGGAATAACGATCATATCTCGACAATGTGTTTTGATTGGTTTTTTGTATTTTCCTTCTTTTGTTTTTTTGATTTTCAAAAGTAATCTCTTTTGCATTTCAGTAAAACCATGCTCAAGAGTTCTTCGTTGTCTTGCAGGAACGAGTTTTGCAAACTCTTTCACATCGAGTGCTTTAATCTCTTCTACGCTCTTTCCTCGATAGGTGAATTCTTTTCGTGCCATGATTATCGTTTTCTCCCTGTTCTCTTAGCTCTAATCAATCCAACATTTCTTCCAGATGGAGCCCATCTTGGAGCAGTCTTAGGTTTCCCAGCGTGTCTACCCCGCCCAGATCCGAATGGGTGATCTACAGCGTTCATAGCAACTCCAGAAGTTTGTGGATAGAGTTTGTTTCTTGCTCTCATAGCATGCATTCTCTTACCTGCTTTGAGGAATGGTTTTTCAGTTCTTCCATCTCCTGCGATAGTTCCAATAGTAGCTCGACATTCTCCTAAGAATGTTTTTTGTTTTCTGGATGGTAATTTGACAATGATTCCTTCTCCAACTTTTCCAACAACACGTGCACAAACACCTGCAGTTCGAACAAGTTTTCCACCATCACCAGGTCTACATTCAAGATTATAGATTGCAGTTCCTTCTGGGATGTTTTTCAAAGGAAGGACATTTCCATTTTGCACCGGTGCAGAAGCACCTGAAGCAACAATATCTCCAACTTTAATATTGAGTGGAGCAGATATAAGAATTTCTTCTTTGGTATCATATTGAATTTTTGCCAAAGGAGCCATATGTCCAGGGCAATCAATAAGATCCTTTACAGTTCCATACACAACAGCGTTTCTTTCAGCTTCATCGTAAGACCTATATTTAATTTCTCCATAGTATCTATGACTTGGAGACCTATAGGTAGATGTTCCTCTTCCTCGACGTTGTGTAATAAGATTCTTTCCCATGTTAGAGTAATCCTAGCTGTGTTGCAACATCAATTGCAGGTGTTTCCGCAGCTAACTTCACGAATGCTTTTTTCTCCCCAGACGGAAGAATAAGGGTGGTGACTTTGATAACTTTTACTTTGAACAGTGTTTCCGCATCTTTTTTAATATCTTGCTTACTTGCTCTTCTATCAACAATGAAAACCAACTTATTTTCATTTTGCATGATTTTAACATTCTTTTCTGTAGTGACAGGGTGTTTAATGATAGAGAAAGTTTCTAGACTCATTTTTTAGTCTCCTTCTTTACAGAAGCAAAGAATAGTTTTTCTTTATCCATAACGTCCAGTGCCTTATCAGACCATACAGTAAGTCTTCCTGCATCTGTACCAGGTGCAAGAACTTCCGCATTAAGATTTTTGACAATACATACTTCAATTCCTTGAAGATTTCTTGCTGCAGTAAGCAGAGCACATTTTTTAGAAACAACAAAAAGCGGTCCTTTTTTCTTTCTGTAAGGTCTTCCTCTTGTTTTTCCTATTCCTGCTCTAATCTTCTTCTCAGCAATTCTTTCTAATTCTTTTTCTAGTCCTGCCTTTGCAAGAAACTCATAAACTTCTTTTGCTTTTTTAAGATCTTCAATTTTTTGTTCAACAATAAAGGACTGTGCGGTGTGCCCTCTTCTTTTTGTAAGCTCTGGATTCATAGTTGCTGCAATAGCACTTCGAATAGCCTTTCTTCTTTCTTGCACATTCATTTTCAAATCCCAGATTTTACTTGCTTTAGGTGGATGAGAAACTCTTCCTCCAACGGTGTTTGGTGCAACTGCTCCAACATAATGGAAATTCATTCCCTTTCGAGAAAGAACTTTTCTCGGTGTACGAGATTGTCCTCGTCCGTATGTTGTTTTGTAATGCTTTCTTCGTTTTGTAATAAAAGAAGATTGTCGCAGTCCCGCTAAAGGGCTTGTTCCTGTAGGTTGAATAGAATGAGATTGTTGTGCAAGCACAGCTTTTTTGATGAGGTCTGGTCTAAAATCTTCAGAAAACTGAATAGGCAAAGAAACATCCTTTCCTTTTTTCCCATCCATTCCAACTACTGCTGATTTCATCGTTGTTTAGACTCCACACTGACATATCCAATAGGCCCACTTGCAGCTTTCTTTTTGATTCGAATAGCTTCAGAGAATGCGATTGGTCTTTTGTTTGGTCCTGCAATAGATCCTTTCACAAGAAGGTAATCATTCTTAACAAATCCATAGCGAACGAATCCTCCTTCAGGATTAATATCTTTAGGATTACTTCCGATTTTAAGTGTCATTTTGTTATATTCTGTTCGTAAGTGATATCCCCATTTTCCACACTGTGCAACACTGTAAAGAACTTTGTTAGGGTGCCAGGAACCTAAAGTTCCAACTTTTCTTCGTGCTTTCTCTGCCTTGTGCTGTAATGGTTTGACTCCGAATTTTTTTACTACTCCGGAAAATCCTTTTCCTTTAGTAACTGCATGAGCGTCAACAAATTGTGTTTCTTTGAAGACATCAGAAATTTTAATTTCTTTATCAAGAAGGCTTTGTGCGAATGCAGACTTTTCTGCCAAGTCTTTTCCACCAACACTAAACTCTACCATATCTGGTTTCTTCTTTCCAATACCGGTAAGTTTAGGTTGTGTATAAACAGTAATTTTGAGAGAGTCAAAGTGTGCGGGTGCAGTATGTTCTTTTTTAGAAGGACGTATTTTTCGACTAAGTTCTTTATCCACTTTCTTAGAAAAGACTTCAGAAACAAGACGTAGTTCTCCATCTTCTTGTTGTGCATAATAGCGAATAGAATAAACTTTTAATGGTGGGCATTCAATCACTGTAACTGGTGTGAAGATATCCATATTCTTTCTGTGAGAGTTTGCATTTGTTTCTTTGATGAGAAGGTGTGTCATTCCAACCTTATATCCTAAGAAACCTAAGAGTTTTTTATCTTTAGAATCAATCTTACTTCGTACTCGAGGAGCATGCTTACTACTTCGAGCATGTGGCCAAAATTGTAAACTTCCTCTACGTGGGTGAGATTTTTTTCCCATTTCTTCAAATATAACGAAATACTTGTCTTTTCAGACAGCAGGTTTATAGACGTCGAACCTGCGCTCGCCTTTTTGAGAATCAGAACACTGGTTCTGTCGTTCGACACATATGTGTGAACTCCTCATAGGTTAAGAGTATTAAATGCAATCCTCCGAAAGCATTTTGATGTAACGTGAAAAAATCCGTCTCCTTATAAATGTTTCGAAATAGTGTATGCTAGAGTATACAGATCGCTCTTTCTCGAGGAGAACATTTAAATAATACACTTCCTATGAAAAAATTATGGCACAAAGAAAGGCAATTATTTCTGCTTCAGCAATGGAGAAGCTTCTTAAGAAAGCTGGTGCAGAACGTGTGTCAGACGATGCAAAGGCAAAGCTTGCAGAGTATCTTGAAGAACAGGTGGTAAAAATTGGGGAGAAAGCATTACGTTTTGCCCAGCATGCGGGAAGAAAAACAATAAAAAGTGTCGATATTAAAGAAGCAGTGAAATAACTTAGAGTCTCTTGACCCACGTATCCCTAGGGCTAAGGGTATAACCACCAATAATTTTTACAGCATCATCACTATTTTTCACAAATTCTGCTCCATATTGTGCCCATCCTTGTGGATGTGTTCTAAAAGTAGGGTGTGATTTAGCAGTATAAACTTCAATTTCTTCAAATCCCATTTTTCGTGCGATATGCTCTCCTGTAACAAGGCAGCCTATACCTAAGCTTACTCCTTCAGGAAGTTCTGCATTTCTACAAGGTTGCATTTGAGAAACAAGCATAGTTTTATTTTGAGCCCAGAAACCTAATACTGCTGCAAGATTAAGTTCATTCTTTGCAACTTTTCTATGGATCTCTACTAGGAATGGTGCATCGGAACGGACTCCTCCTCCTCGAACACCCCCTTCACTAAGACTTCCAATACCAAATCCTGTATGAACAACATATCCTTCGAGATTTTTTTTATTTGGGAAAACAATTTTATCAGTTTCAATTCCTAACGTTTCAACAACAAATCTATCTCCCTCTCTAGAAAGAGTTTCTAGAAGTCCCGCTATTTCTATAGGGACTTTTTGTTCAAGACCATAAACAGTAACAAGACCTCTTTCAAGAACAAAATCATCAGAGAACAGAGGGACAAGAGAATTAGCGGTAACTTCGGGTTGCTTTCGGGGCCTATCAAGGGTAGATGCGTAATAGGGGTCTTTTGGGTCGTAACTAAAAACATCTCCTCCAATGAGCTCCCAAAGTCCTCTCATTTCTGAAGGGCTAACTAAGGTTCTTCCCTCTAAGATCATATCAATAGGATCGCCAAAAATATATTCTCGGAGCTCGGGAAATCTTCCCTCACATTTAACCGTTCGTCTCTCAGCCATAGTTCTGTTTTTTATCTCCTAATTTTAAATCTTTCTGAATTTATGTTCTTACTCCCGTTCCAATAGTTTTAGTATAAACTCTACTTAGAGATCCAGAGCCTTCATATCCTAATTTCTTCCCAGACCCATCCCACATAGAAACGAATAGTGCTCCCATTCTTGCCCAGCTCTCAGCATGTTCAAGGAAGTAAGGATGGGCTCGTCCAGTATAGAGAGATATTTTTTCAAATCCTAATTCACGAGCAACCCGCTCAGCAACTGTCGCACAGGTTATTCCAAAGGGAACTGCTTCTGGTAGTTTTGCATTTTTACAAGACTGCATTTGAGAAACAAGCATAGTATCTCCCTCAGCCCAGAATCCAACTACTGCAGCAAGATTTAGTTTTTCTGCTCTTCCTTTTGCTTCTCTTTGGTAAAGCTCAAGAAGATACGGTGAGTCTGATCGCGTCCCACCACCTTCAGGCCCTCCATCAGAGAGTGTACCAATCCCTACATTTGATGCAATAACATAATCAGAAAGAGTTGTATCCTTGTCGATGTGGAGTTTAGAGGGATCTTTTCTAAGTTGATCCGTATAGAAGTCTTTACTCGTGGTAGCCATGGCAGATAATCCTCTTGCAATACGAGGATCAACCCCTCTAGAAAGGGCATGTTTTTCTCTTATTTCTGGTGAGATAATATATTTATCTGGAAAAAGAGGAACAAGAGAAAGATAGTTATTATGGGGCGGTGCTCTACTGACATCTTCTGTTGGTTCATAATAAGGGTCTCTTCCATCAAGGCCTGCTAAATCACCTGAAATGAGGTTCCATATTGCAATAAAATCATCTTCAGAGACCTTGGTTCTATTTTCAAGAACTAAGTCTGCTGCTTCAAAGACTCTATCTCTAGTCTGGCTAAAGCGACCAGGACACTTCACAACTTTTGAGTTTACCATCCTCTTTAGGCACAAAAGCGCCTATATAAACCTTTCGTTTTTGTTATCACTAAGAAAGGACTACTTAAAACCTGGTAAACCACTAAAATCAGAGAATTCTCCTGTAGAGGAAAGGTCCTTGTATTCTGGGCCAGCTTTGGTATCTTTATAGCCTCGAGGAACGTTGATCTCAACGTAATCATTTCGGGGACGTGCATAACGCTTGCGCACATTCTCTGGAAAATCTGTAGTAAGTGCTTCAAAGAAAGCTCCAAGAACGTAATACACGGCTCTCCCTGCACGGACAACAACATGCTCTTTTTTCTCTTCTTTTTCTCTAGACCGTGAGTGTGTATTCTTTGCCAACCTTCTTTTCCCCTAGGTGAATCTCCCTTATTAATTTTCCCTTTCTAATCGCATGCAGGCGTGCAAGTGCAAAATCTTTTTCATATTGTTTAGGAATTTCTAAACTTGCAATGACAAAGCTATGCATAATAAATGCCTTCGTAAAGTCCTTTGGTACATCGAATGCATAATCATCGATAATACTCATATCTGTTGTTTTAAAACTACAAAAATCTGCTTTAGGCAATTCTTCATTCTCTTTATTTCCTGGCTTTGCAGACTTGGGACTTTTCACTTTTGTTTTGAGTTCTCCACTTTCTGTTTTGAAAGAAAGCAGAACAAGTCCAGAAGGATATTTTCCAAACAGTCCTTGAATTTGTGCTTTCGTAAGATCTGTATCAATCAAATAAGTTTTTACACCCGCAAACTGTTTCATCCCAGCAAAAGGAAATCCTGCATCTGCTTCGCTAATCTTTTGCGTAGTAATGATTCCTCCACTGACATGAACTTTTGTTTTTACACTCTCTGCAAGTGCATACGCAAAATCTGGAGCAAATTCAAATCCTGAAGAAATACTTCCTTTACCTTTTCCCTTCGTAATCTGAAGCAATGCTTTTTGTTCATATGTGCCCATACCATAACGAGTGAACTGTCGCTTCGCCCATTCGTCACTTTTTCCCTCTGCAATTTTTCTGATGAAGTTCATTGTACGTCTAAGAAAATCTGTAGATATATAAATTTTCCTTAATTAAAATTGAAGTCTTTTTAATTCTATAGAAATAGCTTTCTCATTGACACGTATATAACTTGGGCAGAGAACATAAGGGTATTTCTTTTCTATGCAATATGCAAGTACCTTTGGGTCAAACTTCACCACAACGTTCAAGCCTCGTGAATCTCTATGGAGAACATCAAAATCTTTCAAATCTTGTTTTACTTTTATTT
>JAHFJQ010000082.1 GCA_023245755.1 archaeon
GAAATGCTTTATCCTTGAAATAGAACGAGGTTGTCCCTTCAAGTGCCACTTCTGTGCGATCCCCCAATTTTATGATGGAAAAATGAAGTTTCATAGTTTAGAGTACTTGAAAAAGATTATTGATGAAGGTCTTGCAATAAACAAGGTACAAAAAGTAGTGATTTACTCTCCTTCTTTTGTACACCCACAGAGAAAAGAACTCCTCCAATACCTCTTAGATAAACATGTACGTGTGAGTCTTCCTTCTATTAAAGCAGAGCATATGGATTTAGAAACCCTACAACTAATTAAAGCATGTGGACAAAAATCACTCACCATTGCACCTGAATGTGGAGAACGACTGCGCTTTATGATTAATAAGAAAGTGAAAGATGAACAATACTTTTCTTTCGTAGAATTATGTAACAAAGCGGGTATTGAAAAACTAAAACTCTATATGATGTTAGGACTCCCAGGAATGACTATAGAAGATATCAAAGAGATGAGTGCCTTTCTTGCAGACATGAAAAAACGTTTCATTGGAAAAATGTCTCTTTCCATTAATTATTTTGTTCCTAAACCAGGTACAGTGTTTGCACAAACAGACTTTGATAAGAAAAAACTAAAAGAACAAGAAAAAATACTTTCCAAGACACTCACTTCTTTCAAAGTGAAGATGCCTAAGCTTTCCACATCCTATAAGGAATGGATTCTGCTTGCGGATTAATGGAGGAGAAAGGTTAGGTAAAAGATGTAGCATACGATGAAAATAAGTGCTACACTTAACACGGAACACAAAAAGCCTAAGCCCCCAAAAAACCCTTCTCTGATCGGATCTTTAAATTGTAGGTTGTCCATAAAAAATATTGCGTTTCTTTACTTTATAATATTTTGGATGTCTTTTTCCGTTTTTTACTACCACTAAGAAACACGTTTCATTGCTAGAGGGATGAGACTTTTATCCCCAGTAAAGTCTTCGTACAAGATACGTTCTATTGTTTCAGGAGGAAAAGGGTCTTTGTACGCTCTCTTTGCTGCTAATGCATCTACATGATCTGCAAGTGCCAGTATCTGGGAAAGAGTTCTGTGCCTTTGCGATTCTATTCTTCTATTTCCTATAAAAGGAGGTTCTTCCCTTGGACTTGCAGTTTTTCTAGGATAAGCATCAAGCTGCCACTCATGATGCGCACCAGCAAGGCTCACCATCTCAGGATCATATCCTTTTTGTGTTAAAAGAAAGATTGTCCAAAATGCATGCAAATGCATTTCTTCTCTTTCATACAGATCTAAGTTTCTTTTTGCATCAAGGAGATCTACTGATTCTCCTAACTTTCCCGTATCATGAAGGTATCCCGCCCTTGTTAAAAGACAGAGATCATCTTCTGTGGGATTCAGATCCATCGCTATATCTACACCAAGATATGCTACACGACAAGAATGTTGATACGTCTCTGGGTGATGTGCATGAAGCTTTCTCAGAATCGCTAAAACATCATCCTGCCTGCGAATAGAACCTAAAAAATCTCTCCTTGGATACAGCAGGTGCACCATCTAAGTATCTGATTAGAATAATTTATCTATATATAACTCTTCCTAAAAAAGACTCATAATCAAAGCTGCTGCTATGGGAATGAGAAGATTGTCGTCAATATAATCCATCTTTATTGTCTCTAATGCCATTGAAAGCATACTGCCAAAGAGTGCTGCAAAAACATTGACAAAAATTAAAGCGCCCACAAAGGAAAAAGCAATACCTGCAACAGTTCCCTCTACAGACTTGAGATGCTTGTATGTTCTTCTTGATAAAAGCTTTCCAAATACATGTGAAACCGCATCTCCTAAAGTCAGGATCATAATCGAAGCCAAAGCGATCTTTAAAGGGAAAAAGTAGACTACTACCATTGAACCTAAGACAAAAAAGAGAGGCCCTTTCCCTGGAAACACATATCTATTTTCTGGGCGTTCAAATTTATCCATAACCCAAGATGCAATAGGTACCTTATAGTGTTTGCATAAAAAGGAGAGAATGAAACCAATAATAAAAATAGCTACTAAATGGTATAAAGAAAAGGCATTAAAATATAACATACAAACGATAAAAATCCCAAACAGAAGATGTAAACTTTGCCTTCGTAACTCTAATGCGGAAATCATTTCAGTGTATGACGAAAATGGCACTTTAAATACATTCCGTAGCAGGTTTTTCAGTAGTTTGCTTGACTGCTTACATTACTATATGTTGAAGAATTCCCTACCTTTCCATAATCAGAACTCGAAGAGCCTACTGCATAGCGTGTTGCCTTGCTATCAGAACCAACGACACCATAGGATGTTACTTGCAGTTTTCCACCCTTATCTTCTGCTTTAAACTCTGCTCCACAATTGCATGATGCCCATAAACCAGGCTGACTTCCCGGAGCAGTATATGAATGGCCTGAAGTTGTATGCTGTTGCCCATAACTTACCGACTCGGTTTTAGGAATTCCTTGAGAAGACTGCTCTGTTTTTCTCTGTGCAAGCCCCATACGAGTACGTACTGCATCTTCCTCCCCAAATAAAGGCTCGCCAGACAGATGAAGCTGAGCCTTTCCAAGACCAGACTTTTGATGTACTGCAGCATGTTTTTTCCAAACATCAGAGTTTTCAATAGCATGAAGTCTCTGACGTTCCATCTCTTCTGGTGAGAGCTGCCTTTCAAGATTTGTAGACTGAAAAATAACCATTTTTACTTTTTTAGTAGAGGGGATTTTCTTTATAAGAGTTCTGGACGCAAAGATTTATTAATGTTTATGACCCTGTAGCTATTATGGCTGAAGGTGTGGAAATTACTAGTGTGCCTAGTAAGATCGTCATTATTAAGGATGGGTATAAAATAAAAGCAAAAGGCGTTTACAACTTGGAAGATCTCTATGTAGAACTTAACCAATGGTTTGAGCATATGGGATATTCTTGGAAAGAAATTGAATATAAGGTGATTATGGGGAAGGGAGGCTTTCAGCGTTTAGAAATTCTCTGGCAAGGTACAAAAAAAGTTACTGATTATACTACCTTCGTTATTCGTTTAAACTTAGGAGCAGATATTTCTGAAGTTGAAGTTACCTTAGATAACGGTGGAAAAGTCAAGAGACAAAAAGGGGCTCTGGAATTTCGAAGTGAAGCATACCTTACAAGAGATACTTCTGTATGGAAAGATAAATTCATGGGAAATCAACTCGCAAAACTCTATGAAATTCTTATTATGGATAGACTCAAAGCAGAATGTGGACAACTCTATGGAGAAGCACACAAACTCTATGATGAATTAAAAGCATTTATGATGATCTATAGGTAACATGAAAGCGTTCATTAAATACCCTCTCCTCATTTTGTTTTTGTTTGTTCTTGATCAAGTGAGTAAGTCTCTTCTTCAAGCAAAAGACATCGCTCTCTTTCCTTTTGTTTCTTTTTCCTATGCTCAAAATACCGGGGCGGCATTTAGTCTTTTTCAGAATCAAAATCTGATATTTGTTGTCCTTTCTTTTGTTGCGCTTATCTTTATTCTTTATTATTTTAAAGAGTACCCTCTTGCACTAAGTTTTATCCTTGCAGGACTACTTGGAAATCTTGCAGATAGATTGCTTTTTGGTTTTGTTAGGGATTTTATTTCTATTGGAAGCTTTCCTATCTTTAATGTTGCAGATAGTTGTAATACTATAGGAATTGTTTTGCTGCTCTATGCCTTCTGGAAAGAAGAAAAACTTAATAAAGCGCGAGCCCATCAGAAAGCATAATGGCTGATAATGCAATGCAGTCTCTTTTTGCAACCCCTAAAGAGATGACTAAAGAGGAAATTGAAAAAAAGAAGAAGGAAGATCAAGAAAAAAATAACCCTTTTCTCCATAGAAAAACCATTGACCCTGTGAATGGTATTGGTGCCATGCGTATTTCTATTGATAATATGGGAGACTCTATTGAAAAATATTACTTTCATTTTCAAAAGATATTTACACGACATAAAGATACGAGTTTTGGGATGCCGGTTGTTGAACTCTATAAACTCAAAGATGTCTTTGATGCTTCTGTGAGTAGTAGTTTTCATGGACAAATTGGAAGTAAGATTAGTGCACTGCAACAACAAGTTTCTACTTACCTTACACAAATTGGACAACTGAGTAAAAGCCTGTTTCCTATGGTTAGAGAGATACGTCTCATGGATGAACGGTTAGAGTTATATAAAAAAAGTTTTACTGATAAAAAAGATCAAGATTCTCTTGCAGAGGCACTACAGAATGAAGTTGCACTTAAGTCAACGTGGATTGAAGTTGTGGAACAAGGAATGCAGAATCCAAACTCTGTTTACAGTATGGCAACCAAGCTAGGATTTGTCACTTTACCAGATCTCTTTTTTGGAATTAATCCTGCTGGGAAAAATAGTGAAGAACAACTGAAAAACCTTACTAAAGCACTGGATTCTTTTGCAAAACAACAGGAAGTCAACTTCAAAGTACGTACTGCTCTA
>JAHFJQ010000083.1 GCA_023245755.1 archaeon
GGTATATAGTCTCTAAGCTCTTTTCTTTCTGTTTTCCTTAGATATTCTTTTAGATGCCCCAGAAATTATTTGCTTTTCTTTTTATCTCTGCAAGTTCTTTTAGCACTTGTACTTCTTCCGGAGAAAGCATTTTCTTAAATTCTTTTAATCGTTTGAAATTATTTTCATTCATATCTACAAAATACATTTCTTCTTCATGAATTTGACGACCTGCGGTGACCCCAGGCATTGATATTGCAACCTGCTTTCCTTTTTCTGCTTCTGGAATAGACTCTCTTTCGTACTCTACCGTTTTAATGTGGCCTACTGGATCACCATTTTCTTTCACTAAATCTGTATCTGGACGTAATGTTCCCGCAATCACTTCTACACCAATGACACAAGGATTATTTTGTCTAAAGGTACAGCCACGAAGGTATTTGACTTTTGCAGGCCTGATTAAACCTAATAATTCTTTTTGTTCTTCTTTCTTTTTCTGCTCTGCTATCCAAAGTTCATAATCATCGATAAGCTGATAGATCACATTATGAGAAATAATTTTAATTCCTTCTCCTTCTCCTGTGACATTAAAACAAAGAATGACTTTTTCCATAGGATCTTGTGTTGATGCAGCTGCGGTAAGATCTTTTTTGGTGACATTTCCTACAGATGCTTTCTTAATGGGGATATGTTTTTCTCGTAGTAAGGTAATCACTGCTTCTAGGGAACCTAGTGTATCTGCCTTGACAATAATTCCATTATCTTCTGTTTCTATAACGACTTCATCGACTTCTTCTTGAATTTTCTCTCGTAACTCTGCTTCATTATTTTGAATAACAAAAAGAGGCATACCAGAGACAACTTCTTTAATGCCCACAGCAGAAATCTTTACTCCAGCTGCAGCTACAACTTCTTTTACAGGAGTGGATTTTCCTTTTTCATCTGGTAAGAATAAGCCTCGTACCTTGGTTACAATGGGTTCGAATAATCCCCCAATAATAATTTGGTCATTTACTCGTATTGTGCCTTCGTAAATAATACAGTCTAGAGTGAGTCCAAGACCCTGCTCTTCTTTTACTTCTAGAATTGTTGCTTTGCCTGCAGCATCTTGATTGCTTTGCAAGTTTTGCTCTAAGAATTTCTGTGCAAGACCCATAAGGACCATGAGCATTTCTGCTACACCAAAGCCTTCTTTTGCAGAACAAGGAATCATTGCAATTGTTTTTGTATAGTCATCAATACGATCAAAACGATCTGCTTGGAACCCTAATTCAAAACATTTCCCGACAATTTCGTAGAGTTTTGTTTCCACTGCTGCTTGTACTTGTGGTGATTGTTCTGCAATTTGATTGAGTACATATGGAGATTTTGCTGCACGCCAACTGGTAATGTTATCCACTTTGTTTAAAGCAATGATAAAAGGAGTTTTGTATTTTTTGAGGATTGTAATACATTCTTCTGTTTGAGGTTTTATTCCATCATTAATATCAATAACCAGAATTGCAATGTCTGCAAGGTTGCCCCCACGTTTTCTCATATTGGAAAATGCTGCATGGCCAGGAGTATCAATAAAGACAAATCCTGGAAGTTCTATTTTTTTATTTTTTAACAGATCCCCACAAATTCTTTGAATGGTCTTTATAGAAATAGAAGAAGAAGAAATCATCTGCGTAATTGCACCGGGTTCTGCCTCCACAACAGCAGTTCTTCTAATGGTATCTAAAGTTTTTGTCTTTCCTGCATCGACATTTCCCATAACTACTACAAGAGGTTGGCGTAACATAGTGCATCACTAAAAAAGAAAGAACTTTATGTGTTTTATAAAGGTTTGCTGCTTTATTCTACTGCTTGTTCGAGAATTTTCTCTCTTGAAGCAACTATCTCAGCTAAAAATCTGCCTGCGAGATAAGATCGATCTGGAGGCTCTTTTGTTGGGCAGATACGTACATAGGATACCCCTTCACAAATCTCTTCTCTATTCCTTGGAATGTCGCCCATTTTTTCTTTTTGATCTTTTATCCAGTTGGTACCAGAAGTTATTCCTATATTAGGTTCTGCTTGCGCTGCAAGCAGCTCGGCATTCCAACGAAAATCTGGAGTTAGCATCCCATGTAAGGTGATGATGGGCATCTCTGGAAATGCATGTCTTAGTGTTCCAAAAACTGGAGAAGCTCCAAAGCCATCTCTATATCCTAGCATGAAAGCCTCTGCGTTTCCTCTTACCCAAGATTGTACCCGTTCGCCATAGCCTGTGGTGTACAAAGCATCGGTGAGATAGCCGGCAGTACTCTTACATCCGGTACAAGCAATGGTTTCTTCAAGTTCAATTTTGTGATCACGAGGAATAAGAGTCCAGGTAACTCCAGCACCACGTGCACCAAAACGTTTTGATGTTGTTTCTACTATGATTGAATTTCTTGTATGCATTGCTGCGGTGTCTTTCTGACCCTTTGCTTGAAGACCTCTAAATGCATCATCAAAAATTAAAGGAAACCCATGTTTTTCTGCTACCCTTTCAAGATAGTGTGTTTGTTCTTTTGAAAGTCTATATCCTAAAGGATTTGCGGGATCAACAACAATTACTGCTGCCATTTTATCACCTACGTTTTTTGCAATGATCTCACAACGTTGTACAAAAGAATCTCCAGAATTTGCATAAAAACTTAAGTATCTAGCATTTGGAACTTCTGCAACAACTTTTTCAAAAACCCAATTCGGAGAAGCATATGCAACGAGATTTCTCTTTCCCGTTACGAGTTTTCTTAAAACGGAGGCTATTGCAGTTCGTGCTCCTAATGCAGATACAGAAAGGGAATAATTGCTTAAGTCTAAAGCTGTCTCCTGGGAAAGAATTTGTCTTGCAACGTCTTCTGCAGTCTTATCCCCTTTAAAACGACAAGGGTCTCCTGCAAGTGTTCTTACTACTTCTCTTTCTTGTTCATTAATTCCAAAGGGAAGCCTAGGAATGTTTGCATCATAAAAATCAAGTTGTACTCTTGGACCAAAAAAGGTTCCATAGGGAAGATGAGAAGCTACTGGTTGTTCCGTTATTTGTTGTCTGCTTTCTACCAATTTCAGTAACTCTTCTAATTCTCTTGGATCTACTTTATCTTTGGCCATACTGTGCTCCACAAAGTATGCTTATACCACGGCCTAATGTCTCTGCGCCATTGTACACACTTGTTTCGTCCATACGTCCTGTTGTAATACGTACAGCGGGCCGTGTTCCTCTTCGCAATGAAAAATCTGCAGGAAAGAAATCTGCGAGATCACTGACACAAATTCCATTCTTTTCCGCCAGCACTGTAAAGTCTGTGCTACTATACCCAAAGTCATGAGGCAATTGCAGTAAGGTGGTTATGTGCGATGGTGAAGGTCTTAAACAGGTGACTCCTTCTGGAGCATACTTTCTCACCCCTCTATCAAAGGCAGCATTTCTTCTTTCTAACTCTTGAACTGCCCTTTGTGTATCTTTTTCATAGCTTATAGCAAGAGAGGTTCCAAATCCATAGGAAAAGGAATCTCCTAAAAGGTCATTTGTGATTGTAGAATCTTTGGGACTGATGAGGTGTGAAAAAGATCCAAAGGACTCTCCCAGTCTTTTTCCATAGCCTTCTATAATATATGGGCGAGTAAAGAAGCGTCCTACTGTGTCTCTTTTTCCTAAAGGCTGTACTCCTCGTAAGACATCATCAATAACTACAGTAATTCCATGGTGTTGTGCAATGTGATCTATTTCCATTAGTTGTTCTTGCGTTGGTGTGTACATAAGAGGTGTTGCTGGGAAGGAAAGGATCAGTGCCCCTATATCATCATTTGCAACCCGTCTAAAATTGTCTACTAACTCTTCACCACTATACGCTTCAAATGGAGCAAATTGCGTTTCCAAAGCAAGCCAGAAATGCCAATTTGGAACAGGAAGTGCAACTTTTTTATTTGTGTGACTCAAAAGATGATCTAACGTTATCCTTATTACTTCTCTTGTAGAATAGCCCCAAGGAGTAATTTTGCTTTGTGAAAGATCAAGAGATGTTTCTTGTTGAATTATTTCTGGTAAAACCGAATCAATATGTCTTAGGCTTGTTCTTTCCCAAAAATGGACTTTTCTATACGGATTTCTTTCTCCTTTTCTTGCTAAAGCGGCTAATTGATTTTCTACTTCTCTAGGCATATCTCTATCTAGTTCAAAAAAATAATGTGCAGAACCAAAATCGAAAGCTGGAGTTACTCTCATTCCAAGGAGTCGAGCTAAGACTTCACTGAGATCGCCAACTTCAATAATAATAGGTTCTCCAATTTCCAATATGGCTCTTGACATAGGCATTTTGCTCTAAGAACGCTTTATAAATACAGCGTTGATAAAACAATCTCCACATTAGTTGCAGCTTTGTTTAAAGAAATACCTCTCTGTAGAAACCGTTATCAACAAAAAGATTAATAAATC
>JAHFJQ010000021.1 GCA_023245755.1 archaeon
TTCCTCTTTTATCAATACGGGGACTAGATAATTCATCATCAGAAAGAGCAACCAAAAATGCCTTTTTAATAACCCCGTTTTCGTTTTTGATCCATGAAGGTACACGGTAGGTTTTTGTAACTTTATTTCCTCTAGGCACTTCAATCAATTCCAGTAGTCTACTGATTTTACAGTTATTATAACGTAACACAAATCCCCCCTTTCTTTCAAAAAATGCCTTTGGCTTTATTTGAAATATTTTGTAGATTTTTGTTTCAATGAGTCTTAATTTTTCTTCAGAACCAAAAAAACGAAACACTCCTACATACTTATCTTTACTTAGTTCTCCATCACCAAGCAAATGCCCAACTATAGAAGATAATTCTGGAGAAGCATATAAAGGAAGAAGGTTTTTAGCTTTAAAATAAGATATAGTTTTTTGGGCATACTTAGGATTCTTATAATTATTTGCAATAGAATCAGTTAATAGAATTTCCATAATCTTCATAGAATAAACCTCTTTAAAAGTCTCACGGCCACATGCCGCGTGTCCAGAGAAAATAGAGAAGAAGAAAAAGGATTGGAAGCTCGGGGGGTTGGGGAGGTTGAGCTTCCAATCAGGAATGTGTATGCAAGGTTTTTTCCTATCAACTACTAACCAGAAACAATTTATAAACAAGGAGAACACGTTGTCCATAACATCTTTCCACAAGACTTATAAAGAAGCAGTTTTGCACAGCCTGTAATGATTTTATTGCTTAATGGACCATATTGGTTTCGAGGCCTTGATGCACTTTTTGGCTTAGTCTATATTCTGGTAACTTTGCTCATCGCAGCGATGAGTTACAAAGCATACAAGCTTACAGAGGAAAAGAAATATTCCTATTTTAGTGCCGCATTTGGCTTAATGAGTCTTGGTTTCCTAGTCTATTCACTAACAAATTTAGCATTAACTACGCACATTTCTGATCAATTAAATCAAATGTTAAGCACTTTTGATTTTGCATTTTTAATACACATGATTTTGATTTTCGCAGCGTATACCCTATTACTAGTTATAACGTTAAAGATTCAACAGAAGAAAGTGATTATCCTTCTATTCTCTTTAATGCTTCTTTTCACTGCATTCTCCTATCAGTATTACTTAAAATTTCATATTATCTCTTTCCTTCTTTTATTTTTCCTGGGCCATCAATTTTATACAAATTACTTAGAGAAACAAAATAGAAATGCCAAGCTTGTGTTCATTTCTTTTTACTTACTCACTTGTGCACAAGTATTTTTCCTAGTAATGATTTACAATCCAATCTTTTACGTAGTTGCAGACATTTTGCAACTCTTTGGCTTTGGAGTATTATTTTATATGTTTATGAGAGTTTTACAACATGGGCGAACGAAGAGAGAAGCTTGATATTATTAAGGACATTTTAGAGGCTATTCGTGATAAAGGTGGGACTATAAAACCAACCCATTTATTGTACAAATCAAATCTTTCTCATGATTCTATGAAGCGGTATGTCTCTGAATTAATGGAAAAAGAGATGGTCCAAGAGAAAGAAGACAAAGATACAAAGAAATACATTATCACAAATAAAGGATTAAAATTCTTAACGGATTATCAGCAAATTAAAGAATTTACAGATAGTTTTGGTTTCTAATTACTTTTTTAAATTTGCAAGAAAGAAAGGGTGTATTGTTTCTTCCATAAACGTTTGCGTATCTTGATGTACTTCTACAGATTGTGATCCATCAGCAAGGCTCCAATAGGGATAGTCTAAAGCAAACTTGTGTTGCTGTCTTCTTTCAAGCCTTCCCAACTTTGCAGAATCTTCTGGGATATGAAACAGCAGGAGTGTCATAGTAATAGGCCAATCCCTTTTTTGATCTGTATTGTATCTCCAATTGGGTACGGTCTCCACTCGTAAAACCGCTAATGGATAGTCCTGTGTTTTTCCTTTTTTGAGCCAAATCATGATATCAAGAAGAATGAAGGGCTCAAGCGTATCCCTTCCAAAATATTGTTTGAAAGGAAAGCGCATTCCATACAGTTGTCTCACTTCTAGAGAGTAATCGGGATATCGATGTGTAAGTGATAAGCCCCAAGCATGGACAGCATCAGCAAAGAGATCACTCACATTTGCAAGTAAGTTCCCATAGGTTGTTCCAAAAGTACTTGACCTGAACTGTTTCCATCGATATTTTTCAAAGAAAGCAAGTAATTCTGCAGAGATACATTCTTTTGTAATACGCTCAGGATCCATATAAGGAGTTTGAAATGTTGCTAAATCACCTAATGTACTCATACTCTTATGTTCAGGGAGCAAACTTTAAAAATATTTCTATTGTAGTTTTGCAAGATTTGAGATGTGGAGATTATACAGTAAATAAGAGGAAAAAGGTGTATAGCACCATACAGCTCAGCTATATATATTCTAACTCCCTAGTATATTTATCATTTCAATAATAACTCATACAATAAAACGAGCGTAATAAGGGGAACGAGTAATGCACGAAGCTGGAGGCAAAATCAAAATGGCAAAGAAAAGCAGAGGCGCAAGAATGACAGCCGCAAAAAAAAGAGCCGCAAAGAGTCCTGGTGGGAAGGGTCATGTAAAGAATAGACCTGCTGGGAAAAATATAATGAGGACATAAACATGGTACTTGGAACAATACTGGGAATTATAGCTATTATAGCTGCAATTTGGGTCATCTATGATGTGCTGGTAAATAACAAGGGCCTTTCCGATGGTATGAAAGTGCTTTGGATAGTCTGTGCAGTTCTTTTTAGTATCATCACAGCAATAATATATTATCTCTTTGGCAGAAACCAAAAGAATGATTTATTCAAAAAGGGGAGGAAATAAAAAACATGAAAAACTCAATGATTATAATGGGAGTTACAGTGATTTTGGTAATCTTCCTTTTTTGGGGCTTGATAGGAAGTTCAAAAGCCGCTGAAGCAGGGATTGATTGTGATGTAGGTATTGGTGATGATGGGAGTGTATTCTGTTGGAAATGGCATCAAAATATACTTGGAGATATTGGGGAAGCAATAGATGATGCATGGAACAATTGAGATGAGAAAGATCTAGTCTATATTTTCTTCCTTTTAAGATTTTTTTAAGCATTAAAATTCATACTGGTATAGAGCATAATATAACTTCCATCAGAAAGTTGTGCAACTCCTGGGTCTGCTCCTTGCATTCTTGAACCTTCTTCCATTTCCCAGCTGTATCCATCTTCAGAATATGCAGAAACAACGCCGCCTTGTCCTGTTCCATAGAATCGCAGTCCACCATCTGCTGGGACAACTTCTCCTAAGAAATCCATAGGAAGTTCAATATTATCTTGAAGTTCAAAGTTCACTCCATCTTGAGAAGTACTATGGTAGTTAACATCACTATCCATATCCCATGTATAATGGTGCCAGAGTCCATCAAAATAAACCACTGCTGGATCAAGCATATTTTTTCCAATGTCTGGTCTTTCCCCTTCTTCATAAATAAAGGAAGATGCAATATTTCCATCAGAAGCATAAGCAGAATTTAAATGAACATAAGCTTCATCACTACTTTTATAGGTAAAATAGAGACGTAATCCTCCCTCATCTGTTTCTACAAGTGTAGGATCCATAGCATGTTTATCACCAACACTTTCTGGAAGTTCTTGGATATCTAATTTTTGTGTTTCTGTCCATGTTTTTCCATTATCTGTGGATACGGAGTAAGCAATAACATCAAACCAAGTTTCATCATCAAAGGAGAAATACTGGTACACTGCAATAAGTCTTCCATCAGAAGTAAGCAAGAGATTAGGAACTCCTGCCTGTTCAACTAGTGTTTCTCCTGAAGTAAAGGCCACTCCATCCCCCGATGTAGCAAGTACAATTTTTCCATCCCATGGTCCACTATTTGTAGGTGGCCAGGAATTTTGGTTCTGTTGTTGAGTAGAAACATCTGTAGGAGTACTTTCTACTGAAGAGTTCTTCTCTGGAGTACTACATGCAGAAAGAAAGAGAATTATAAAAATAATAAATGCAAATCCTCTTTTCATAAAGAAAAAGAAAGAAAGCACTTATATAAAGATTATGGAATCTTTTAAGCAGAAGGTACTATTCCCATAAAACATCCTAAGGAATAGGGGTAATCCTCTGTAAAATGGTAGTGGTACATTTCTTTGATTTCTCCATCCCAAGCAATCTCATGTGTATGTCCATGGCAAATATCAAGATCCTGCGTATGCAATTCAGTACCTTCTTCACCATGTTTTCCATAAATTCCAAAACCATCAAGTGCATACCCCATAAGTGCAGAGTGTTCACCTTCAGCTGGAGCATCTTCTAAACAATTGCTTTCTGAATGATAATGGTATTGACCTTGTTGTTGAGGGTGTCCTTGACAAGAATCCTGGATCTCATGTGCAACAGCATCTCTTCCTCCTTCATCTAAAGCATTATAGATGGGAACACCACTAAGCATAATTCCTATTGGGCCACGATCAAGACAAGAGGGGGCATCAGAAAGGCTAGGGTTACGGGGTAAAGATACAGAAATATCTTGTTCAACAATACTATTAGGGTTTCGGTCATATTCATATGCATCATCACTTTGAGCAATAGGATAGATCCCCGTAGCATGTTGTAAGGGAAGATTATTTGTTTCTATAATTCTCTCATTGCCATCAAGATGAAGATCAAATTCTGCATTGCCCCAAAGAACAGATCCACTAACGCTAACATCTTTTTTAGAAGGGTACCATACATTTCCTTCTATCCAAGGCCCATCTTGGAATGCTCCTCCACCATGAAAATCAGTATCACAGGAAAAGATATATCCTTTTTGTGCAGAGTCACTGTATTTTCCATCCCCAAGATCAAGCGAATATGCCAGTCTTTCTTCTCTAGAAACATCTGTATCAGAACTCTCTTCAGAAGAAGTATTTTCAGGAACAGGACCCGTTTCTGAAGTTTCAATAGGGGTATTGTTTTGCGAATCTTCTAAAGGTGTACAAGCACTAAAAAGAAGAAGACAAGAAATAACAGTGAAGGAAAGGAGAGATAATTTCATAAAAAAGAGAATAGCCTAAGAAATATAAATAGTTTTAGATAGGTCTAGATCTACTACAAAAGAAAAGGAGAAAGAAAAGCCCCAGGAGGGATTTGAACCCTCAATCCATTGCTTACGAAGCAATTGCTATACCGAGTTAAGCCACTGGGGCCTTAAAGCTGTTTTTCTAAATCAGCACCAAACTTTTTCTGGCAAGTACTACACACCGTTTTTTTTTTAATGAAGGTTCCTTGTATCTTTCCAAGAAAAGTTTCTTCAATTTTGTTCTTACAGAGAACGCATTTTTCTGCCATAGAAAGAAGAGAATTCCTTTGCTTTAAATACCTTTTCTAGAGCCGAAAACCATTAGGGAGAAGGCTAACAAGAGTATAAAGTCTAGGGTCAAGTCCTCTATCTTTAGTAAGATAGACATGCATATCTTCTTTTGTAGGGTCTGCAAGTTCAAAGAGTGCTTGTCTACACATTCCACAAGGAAAAATATAGTCTTGACCTTGAGAGACTACAAGAACTGCAGAGAAGGATTTCGCTCCATCTGTAATACCATTACAAAGAGCAGTACGTTCAGCGCAGCTTCCCATTCCAGAAATCACGTGCTGAACATTACAGCCAGGATAGATTTTTCCATTATCTCCAAGAACAGCAGCTCCTACTCGAAAAGGAGTATAAGGAACATGTGCATTATCCATAGCAACGATAGCCATGCGTAACATTTCATCCCGTAATCTCAATTCTAATTCTTCCATACTTTTCTTTTTTCTTATCCTTTTTATAAAGCTTATGCTTAGCTTTTTATACCTTAAATTTATCTCTAAAATCTATGTATAAAGAAATACAGAAAGAGTTAGAAATAAAATCCAGCAAAGAAAGAGCAAGAGTCTCTCAAAGTTTCTTCAAAACAGGGAAAGGGCAGTACGGAGAGGGAGATATTTTTATAGGGGTCACTGTTCCAGAGCAAAGAAAAATAGCCAAAAAATATGCATTAGCTTCTCTCAAGGATATAGAATTGCTTCTCAAAAGTACAATTCATGAACACCGTTTGACAGCACTGATCATACTTATCAATCAGTTTAGAAAAGCAAAGGAAGTACAAAAGAAAGAGATTTTTGATTTTTATATGCAAAATAAAAAAGAAGTAAATAGTTGGGATCTGGTAGACCTCAGTGCCCCAAGTATACTGGGTGTTTACCTTTTGGATAAAGACAAAGATATACTCTATGAACTGACACAATCAAGTGATCTATGGGAGAAAAGGATAGCAATAGTTGCAACCTTAGCATTCATTAGAAAAAATAAATTTGAAGATACTTTAAAAATTTCGGAGATTTTCTTAACAGAAAAACAGGATCTGATGCACAAAGCTGTGGGCTGGATGCTTCGCGAAGTAGGAAAGAAAGAGGAAAGGGTATTAGAAAATTTTCTAAAAAAACACTATAAAGGTATGCCTAGAACCATGCTCCGCTACGCAATAGAAAAGTTTCCGCAAGAAAAAAGAAAACACTATTTACAAAAGCCTTTTAAAGCGTAAACCCTTAAAGAAAGAGATGAGAGAAAAATCATTAGAAGGAAAACTTCCAAAGAAAATTCTAAAAGGTCCTGAAGGCCATTGTAAACTCTGTAAAAAGACGGTACAGGACCTTCTTGCACATAATAAATCTAAACATAAGGCTTAAAAGTCTTATCGCTATGTATGCTCTGTGGCAGAACAAACCAAACTATACTATGTTGGCATAGATGGTGGTGGTACAAAAACAAAATGTGTTATAGCTGATGCTAGTGGAAATATTCTTGCAACAGCAGTAGCAGGCTCTTCAAATCCAAATTTTAAAGGGCTATATTTTGCCTGTGGATCGGTACTTCTTTCTATAAAAAAAGCATTAGATACTTTGCATGAGGATGTACATTCTGTAACTTTCGCAAGTATTTGTGTCGGCCTTTCTGGTGCAGGCCCGAGCAATAGGGCAGAAATAAGAAAAATTCTTCTAAAGTATTTTGAAAATTTTAACATTCAATATGGAAAATTAAAAATTGTTTCAGATGCGCTCATTGCTTGGCATGGAGCTTTCAAAGGGGAAAAGGGTATAGTGGTTATATCTGGTACTGGAGCCCAAACATATGGAAGATACGAAGGGAAGGAAGTTTCTAGTGCAAACATGAAAGAACGAGTAACCCTTTTGCGTGGCGGTGCTTTTCATATAGGGTTATACGGAGCAAAGTTTTGTTTGAAAGATCTCAATGCAGGGAGGGCAGATTCCATTTTATTAGGAACAATACAAACTGCCTTTGAGGAAGGTATTCTATGGAAGAAATTTCAAGGAAAGAAAACGTTACAGGAAATGTTAGAAGATGCAATGCGTTGTTTTAGAAGAGAAAAAATGCTTCTTCTTGCAAGAGAGGATCTTGCAAGTCTTGCACAGTACGTAGATCAAGCTGCAGAGCAAGGAAGTTCGGTTGCACGTATCATTTTAAAAGGGACAGCAAATCAAATCGGTGTAAATGTATCTGCAGTTGCAGTTTTTTTAGGTTTTTCTGGAACAAATTTTAAAGTTGCAGTAGTGGGTTCAGTAATACAATCTTTCACAGTGAAGTGGCGTTTAAAAGAAAAACTAATTATAGAAGAGCCTTTTGCAGACCTTGTCGAGCCTTTACTTCCCCCAGAAATGGGTGCATTAGATATAGCCATAAGAGACTTGTACTAGAAAAGGTTAAAAAGTAGATAAAAAACGAAAAGACCATGTCACGAAGAATTGCTGTTGTGGATAAGGAGAAATGTAATCCTATAGCCTGTGGTGACTTTCTTTGTATTCGTATGTGCCCTTTAAACCGTGCAGGTAAAGAAGCAATAGTGAAAGGTGCCGATGGAAAAGCACAGATAAATGAAGACATCGCAACGGATGCTTGTCAAGTGTGTGTAAACATTTGCCCTTTTGGTGCCATCCATATGGTCAAGCTTCCTGATCAACTCACGCAACGTCCTATTCACAGATATGGAAAAGATTCTTTTGTACTCTTCAACCTTCCCGTGCCAATGCCCGGAAAAGTTGTAGGAATTCTGGGAAGAAACGGTATTGGAAAAAGTACTGCATTAAAGATTCTCTCCGGGACATTAAAACCCAATTTGGGTGACCCAGAAAAGCCTGGTGATATTACAGAATTAATTAAGATGTTCAAAGGAACGGAAATGCAAAAATTCCTTGAACAGGTAAAGGCTGGTACTGTGAAGGTAGCCTATAAACCTCAAGCAGTAGATCTTATTGCGAAGAAAGCAGAAGGAAAAGTACGCCAGATGCTAGAAAAAGTCGATCAAAAAGGAAAAATGGCGGAAGTTGTAGAAATTCTTGAAATGCAAAATGTTCTTGATCGCGATGTAAAAGATCTTTCTGGTGGAGAGATGCAGCGCCTTGCAATTGCCGCGACCTATCTCAAAAATGCAAATTTTTATTTCTTTGATGAGCCTGCCTCATTCTTAGATATTACAAGTAGAATGAAAGTTGCAAAACTTATTCGTTCTCTTGCGCAAGAACAAGGAAACACCATTCTTGTAATTGAACACGATCTTGCAACCTTAGATTATATTTCTGATGAATTACAAATTCTCTATGGGGAAGCAGCAGTGTATGGAATAGTTTCTCAAACAAAACCTATTCGCCGTGGTATTAACGAATACTTAGATGGCTACTTACCTGATGATAATATTAAATTTAGAAATTATAAAATCGTATTCAACAAAGGAATTGAAAAGGAAGGAAAGCAACCTATTCTCTTCCAGTGGCCGGACTTAGAAAAGAAATTTCCCTCCTTTCACATGAAAATCAATAAAGGAGTTATTCAACAGGGAGATGTTCTTACGATCACTGGTTCAAACGGCCTTGGAAAAACCACATTTTTGAAAATGCTTGCAGGTTTAATTAAGCCTGACAAAGGTGAGCTTACAAGTAATATTAAAATTGCATATAAGCCTCAAGATTTACAGACAGAAGCAGGAACAGTACAAGAATGGTTAAACAAAGTTGCAAAAGACCATGACAATGGTTGGTTCAAACAAAACATTTTAGAGAAATTAAACTTACAAAGCATCATAAACAATAATATTTCTTCTCTTTCTGGTGGAGAATTACAAAAAGTATACATTGCTATAACTCTCTCTCTAAAAGCAGAAGTATATGCCTTTGACGAGCCATCTGCATTTATTGATGTAGAAGATCGTTTGAAAGTAGCAGAAGTAATTCGTGATTTTATGAACAAAAACGATACCTGTGCAATAGTGGTTGATCACGATGTCCAGTTCTTAGATTATGTGGGAGATGCAATGCTTGTTTTTAATGGAATCCCTGGAAAAGAAGGCCAGGTCAAAGGTCCATTAAGTAAGAAAGAAGGAATGAATGAAGTTCTCAAGATGCTTGGAATTACCTATAGGATGGACAAAGAAAGTAAACGTCCAAGAATTAACAAGCCTGGATCTCAGTTAGATATAGAGCAGAAGAAATCAAACAAATATTATTATGCTTAAGAAAATTTCCATTTATCTAGGTCTTCTAGTTGTTTTTGTGATTCTTTCAAAAACTTGGGTTTAATCACTTCTTCAATATGTTTCTCAACCTGTTCAAGAGTATCAAAACGTAATTTTTCTGCTGGTTCTTCTGCATTCATCACGCAGTTATCTACAGGGTGCTCAGAACAAATTTTTGGCCTGGTTTTATAGATCGTGCAACGGTTATGATCATCTAGTTTCGTACATTTCGTTTTAAATTCAACGAGCCAGTCATCTTCACCATCAATGTAGACAGCAACGTTTTCATGTGCAACCATCCAGCGTATAATGTCCCAATCTTCAATAGTCTCTGGTGGATCCATCTCTACACAGACTTCTCTGCAACATTCTGCCCTGCAATCTTCACATTTAATCATACTCTCACTTCAAAAATCTCTATTTAAATATCTTTCTCAAGTCATCCCTATAGTTTTTCAGAAGGATAACAAAAGCAATAATGGCCATAATCAAAGACATCCACTGCCCAACGCTTAGGCCGTAATACAATATATCTTCTCGGAGAAAGTCTAAGAAGAACCTTCCTACTCCTAAAAGAAGAAGCATAGTCCAGAACAGAAAACCATCTCTGAGTACAAAGCTTTTCTTTAGAGCATAAAGCAATCCAGCAAGAGCAAAGCGTTTTACAGCACTATACAATACATAGGGGTGTCGGCAAAGCCCATCGCCAAAGTCAACGCACCAAGGAACATTCGTAACTGTACCAACAAGTTCTCCATTAATAAAATTTGCAATCCTGCCCAGTCCCAGTCCTATCAGAGCAGGGATACTTAAAACATCAGCAACCTTGAAAAAAGGAACTTTGTTTTTTTTACAGTAGAGCCATGCCGCAAGAACCACTCCTACAAGCCCACCATGGAATGCAAGGCCTCCATGCCAAAGATAGAGAATCTCAAGAGGATGCGCAAAGTAATATGCTGGTTCCCAAAAAAGCACATGAAAGAGTCGAGCTCCAAGGATATCTCCAATCATGATATAGAAAAGAAGATCATAGCTTTGGTCTTTACTTAGTCCCAGTTCTTGTCGTGATCGTAAGAGAAACCATAACGCAAGAAGAAAGCCAAGGGCATAGATAATTCCATACCATCGTATATCTAAACCCCAAAAGCTCACAAGCACGGGATCAAGAGAGTAAGTCCACATAAGAGAGAAAATTTCTCGAAGATATATAAATGTTATCCTCGAGGAGCGGAAAGTTTATATACTCCCCTCGTCTATAATCTCCTATCAAAAACGAGGTGATCTCAAAAAATGGGAAAAGTATTAGTAAAGTGTGGGATTAAAAGGGAACCTGGCTATTTATACTTTGTAAATAAAACAGGTGATGCAGCTAGAGTGAAAATGAAAAGACCTGGTATGAAAGGTTCTTTCAAACAAGAAGTTATCGCAAAGTGCGGTATTAAAAGAGAATCTGGAATGTTATACTACATTGACAAACAAGGAAATGTAGCAGCAGCAACCATGTCTCGTGGTGGTAGAAAAAAAAAAGTTAAAAAAGCTGTAAAGAAAAGACTCTAAGTCTTTTTCTTTTTTCTTTCTCTTATTTTTTATTCTATAACTTTAATGCAAATGAAAGTCTTAGAATCTTTTATATATGTCCTGATCCTTTAGGTTTATATGAAGATAGTGAGCATATGTGTAACGTTATTTTTCATTCTTATAATCAGTTCTTGCTCTACACAAAGAACAGAAAGTTCTGTACCAACTGTTTCTGTAGAAGTTCCTTTTGAAATGAAAGTGGGAGAAACTGTAAGTATTGAAGGCCATCAATTTACTTTCTCACAAGTACGTTCTGACTCAAGATGTCCTATGGATGCACAATGCATTTGGGCTGGAGAAGCAACCGTTGTTCTCACACCTGTAGATGAAGCAGACTTAAACTTTAAAGAAGTTCTTCTATCAACAAATAGTACAGAAGCCTATACCTATCTCTTTCCTGATAATACGAATAATACTGTGTGCTCTGAAGAAGGGATGTGTACAACATCATCTAATCTTTACACCTATGGCTATCTTATTCAATTAAATTCTCTATCTCCTTTACCTCAAACAGGAGAAGAGCTCAGCCAAGAAGACTACATCGCAACTTTCACTATTTATCTTTCTGCGTAAGAGTAGTTTATGTTTATTTTGCTTGTTTCCAAATTTCTTGAAAATAGGTCTTATAGGATTGCGCAATTTCTTTAGAGTGGATAAGTATTCCTACAGGCTTTTCTTTCCAAGTGGTAATAAGAACTTTATCTTGAAGAATATCGATATTACTCGGAAGTGGAAAAGAAACATATCTTTGATGAATAAAAGCAGGATATCGTTTCGCA
>JAHFJQ010000084.1 GCA_023245755.1 archaeon
TGCTGGGATATACATCTTTGATATTGCTGTGACTGCAACAGGGTATGCTCCTTGGAATGGAAATGTACAAGTAGAAGTTCTTTCTAATGCAGGACTGCGAGCAACAGTGAATTGGGTTCCAGAACCAACAACAGCTAATCGATATATGCTCATGAATTTTGTTGTGATTAATGATGTTACTGGTGCTCCTGTACGGAATGCTACTATAAACATTACAGATAGACATGGAACTCCTGTTACTTTTGATAGACCCGGACCATACGTCACCAATGCTTCTGGACAATTAGCTACAGAACTACGTATTAGTCTTGGTGGAAGAATGCTTTCTGCTGGTGGAAAAGAGGAACACCCCCTGCATATTGAAATTACTTCTGGTAGACTAAGAATAGAGAATGTTGACGCAACGGGTGTAGGAATTCCTATCATCCTTACTTTTAATCCTCCACGATCACGACTAGGAGGACCGGAAACTCGGAGCTTTCCTTAAAAATGGCAGAAGAAATTATACGAAAAACAGGAGAAGACATTATCTATAAAGGAAGATCCATTCGAAGTGAAGCAATTCCTGGTCCTGGAGATGTGGACTTTGTTGAACAATATCAAAGAGCAGATGGAAGAACCTTTACTACTCATCAAAAAATAACCGTACCTGCAGACCTTTTTGAAAAAGAAACTGTTGAATTACGATTTATCACAGCACTCTCTTCTGTAGAGCCTGGCTCTGCTGTTCCTGTGCGATTTGAAATTACCAAGGGAAATCTCTACCCTGGAGACCAAATCTTTGTTCATTTTTCTTCTGAGGGAAGTACAGACCCACTAAAATTCAAAGTTCTTGAAATCTTAAATTATGATAGAACAGATTTTTCCTTCCGGCCAAAGAGTGATGTGAGCTCTGAACACTGTTTCCTTGCACTTCAAGTGAAAGATAGTACTGGTGCACAATTAGGAACAGCTCTCTCTCGTGAATTTCCTGTACAGAAAGCAGTTCCGGTTATTTTTAAAATCAATCCTTTTCAAAGAGAAATTATGCATGGAGAAACTGTGCCTATTACTTTCGAGTGGAGTAATCCTCAAAGAATTTCTAAGTTTCGATGTATGCTTAACAGTTTTGATCCTAAGTTTACGAAAGAATTACCGGATATAAGCCCCTTAGATAGAGCCTTTTCTTTAGTTGTTCCTCCAGATGTGAAAGGAGATGCAGTCACTCTTGTTCTCTTTGCAGTAGATCTTACAGGAAAAGGAATCACTCCTTTTGCACGTTCTGACCCATTTAAAGTGAAAGAAAGAGAAGAGTTTAGCATTTCTGCAATAAAAACAGAAGTAGAACAAGGAGAAACGATTACTTTACCCTTTACATGGTACTCATCCAAAAGTATTTCTGGATTCAGTATCCTGCTTGTGAATTCCTCCACAGCCCTTGAAAGAGTTATCCCTCCCTTACTAAACCCTAGTGATCGCAGCTGTACCTTTTCTATACCTCGAGATGTTGATGGACGAGGATTTGTTATTGCTCTTTACGCTTTAGATTCAAGTAATATCCCCATACAATTTGTACACACGAATCTCTTTACTATCAAAAAAATGGCCTTGCCCGATATAGATCTTCTCAGGCCAACAACAAGAAATTTACATGCAGGAACTCGTGTTGAATTAGCATGGAGAATGACTCATCCTACCATTGCTAATTTTAAAACAAGACTCCTTGTATCTTACACTATTGGAAGAGTAGAATTTCCCATTGAAGAAAAAACTGATGCAAGTGATAGAGGGATTACAAACTGGACTCTTCCTGCTATCCTTCCCGATCCCACGCAAGCTATGATTATCCTTAGCATGCCTGACGTTTCTGTACGAAAAGAATTTGGGATATTTACTATCACTGGTGGAAAAGAACCTGGACCTCCTGAGGAGATTAAGGATGACCTGGGAAGTATTGATAATCTTCTTAAAACGATTCGAATCCCTGCAAAAAGAAGTTTTTTTGGAACTATTACTCCTAGAAGTGTTGGTGATTTCCTCTATCATATTGTAAATACAGATGAAATTGACAAATATTTTACTGTACATAACCGGCTTAGAGAAATCGCTGAAATTCTGGCTAAAGAGGAGTTTAAAACAAAATTCTCTGTTGATAAAAACTATCAAGAATTTTTCCGTCATGTTGAGAACCTTTCTACCATTAGACCTAAACTTGAAGGACTAGAAGATAAAAAAGAACTACGTGGACGCCTAAAAGAAATGCTAAATCTTTTCCTTCAAACAAAAAATATGAAAAAAAATCTTATGGGAGATTTCGTAAAAATCTTTGGGGCAGAACCTTCTCGTTTTAATGCAGATCTTCTTTTAAGAAAAACAACGGGGAAAGATGATGATCAAGGAATTAACTATTTATCTTGGTTTATACAACATGCCCCAGAAGTAGATGAAATTGTTCTTGAAAATAGAGGCCCATCCCTTTTTAAGATGGTTGATCTCTACCAATGGCTAAGAACAGTTCTTGTTGATGCAGAAAACATGTATGCCGAACTTCTAGCAACAAGAAACTCCATAAATGCATTGAAGAAGATTATGCTTAGCAGCCGATAATATCTATAAACTTTTTCTTTGCTTCTTTTTCACTGGAGGCTTTTACAAGGACACGGTCTTTGAAAATGTAGAAGTCTTCATAGACAAACCAAGTCCCTTTTCCATGCAGTCTTTTTTTTACTGTTTCAAAGTCGAAGTTTCCTTTAAACTGATATCTGGAAGAGCCACAGAATTTGATAATTTTTTCTTTCTTTCCTTCTAGATAGGAATATTTTCCCTTACAGACTTCACAACGAGGATTTCTCTTTACGGATACCCACTCACCATTAGCCCAGAGACCACGAACTTTCTGTTTTTTGGAAATTCTTTGGACTTCTTCTTTGACTACTTGGGCAAGTTGCTTTGCAAGATTTAGATCTACTCCACCAGTGGTACAGGTTTCAAGACCCTTTACTTCAGAAAAAATACAACGAAAACAAAACGTTCCTGTACAAGACATAACCCGTGCTTGCTTTCCCACAATGCCAGTATAGATCCAAGGAATGTTCTGTTTGCTACAATATTCGTTGATGAGAAAACGTGTCTCTAAATTGTCTGTACAGTCAATAACTATATCTGCTTTGAGTAAAGAAACATTGGTGTAATCTAGGTCTAGAACTTTAGACGTAGCAGAGAATTTCTTTGCTAGGAGTTCTGCTTTGGGCTTACTGATATCTTTTTTTGTGAATAGCCCTTGTCTAGAAAGATTTCTTTCCTCTACAATATCTCGATCAATAAGAATGAGATTTCCTTTCAGAAGGGGGATTATTGCATTCCCTGTTGTACCGCAGCCAACAACAACGATTTTCATATTTATCACGGGCTAGAAGAACTTTAAATATCTATCGTCAGTGGTTCAATTTTTCCTCTCCCACATCTTTTTAAAGACAATTTGGCTTTCTCGACCTCTATGCAACTCTCTGATCTTATCCAAAGGCTTCGTGCATATGAGAAAAAGCCAGACCTTGCACTTGTGAAAAGAGCCTATGCTTTTGCAGAGAAAGCACATGAAGGGCAGAAACGAGCAACGGGAGAGCCTTACATTGAACACCCTTTGAGTGTTGCATGTATTCTTGCAGATTTAAAACTTGATGATGTAACTATTGCTGCAGCACTTCTTCATGATGTTGTAGAAGACACAGAATCTACACAAAAAGATATTCTGGATCATTTTGGAAAAGAAATTGCACTCATTGTTGAGGGCATGACAAAAATTAAGACCTTGAAAAGTCTGTCTACAGAAGATTACCATGCAGAAACTATTCGAAAAATGATCCTTGCATCCATTAAGGATATTCGTATCATCCTCATTAAGCTTGCTGATCGTCTTCATAATATGCGTAGCATTGGAGTCTTTCGAGAAGAGAAAAGACAACGTATTGCACGTGATGCTTTAGAAATTTATGCACCCATCGCACACAAGTTAGGTATCGCAAGCATCAAATCCGAGATGGAAGACCTTGCTTTTGAACAGATTCACCCAGACATTTATGCTGAAATTAAAAAAAACATTCAACAGTCTCAAAAAGAAAGAGAACATGAAATAAAAAAAATCACGGTCCTTCTGGAAGCAGAACTTAAAGGAACGAAGATTTCTACCAATATCTCTGGACGATCAAAACATATCTATAGCATTTATAGAAAAATGCAAAAAAAACATAAAAGCTTTGAAGAAATCTATGATCTGCTTGCACTCAGAATTATCACTGATAATGTTCGACACTGTTATGAACTTTTGGGAATTATTCATAATATTTGGACACCTATTCCTAAAG
>JAHFJQ010000085.1 GCA_023245755.1 archaeon
TCCAATTATACATTCTGAAGAAAATTCTGTTGTAGAACCAGAAGTAGTAGAAAATCTAGAAGCAAACAAAGAAGTTCCTGTCATCATAGAACTACAAGCACCAGAAACAAATATAGAAGGAATAGATGTAGAACATCTCTCAGGAGATGAATATACAGCAAGAATAAGTAAAGAAGAACTAGAAACATTAGTAACTGACCCCAACGTGTTAAACATCAAAGAAGATGAAATTTTTCATATTCTGCTTACAGAAAGTGTTCCGATCATTAATGCATCAATTATACAAGCAAGACAATCAGGATCAACAAATATTACAGGTACAGGCCAATCTATATGCGTCATTGACACAGGAATTAACAGTTCGCACCCAGCCTTTGCAGGAAGAATACTCACACAAAAATGTTTTTGTGCAGTTTCAGACTCAGGTGCAGGTGGTTGTTGCCCAGGAGGGATAACCGAAAATAACTCGGCAACAGATGACCAAGGACACGGAACACATGTTGCAGGAATTGCAGCAGGAAATGGTGGGTCAGTGTTAGGAGTTGCACCTGGAGCAAACCTTGTCATCATAAAAGTAGCAAACGCAAGTGGTTCTGCCTTATTTTCAGACATTACTTCTGCCGTAAACTGGTGTGCAAGTAACTCCTCATTATACAATATTTCTGTGATCACCATGAGCCTTGGTGGAGGAAGTTATAGTGCAGCTTGTGATGCTTCTTACAGTTCCTTAAGCTCAGAGATCACCACAGCAATAAACAAAAATATTTCTGTTGTTGCTGCTTCTGGAAACTCTGGATCAACAACAGCTATGACTTCTCCAGCATGTATTGCTAATGTTATTTCTGTATCCTCAACGACAAAAGCTGATGCTATTTCTTCCTTCTCAAACAGAAATGCACTCACTGACCTTTTTGCACCAGGAAGTTCTATCACCTCTGCAAGTTATACTGGAACAACAACAAGCTTATCAGGAACATCCATGGCAGCTCCGCACGTTGCTGGAGTCATTGCTCTTATGCAACAATACAAAATCCTTGTAGAAGGCAGGAATCTTACTGTCTCTGAAATAAACACAACCCTTGCAACAAATGGAACAAGTATTAATGACCAAAGTGGCAGTGGAAGAAATTTTATACGTCTAGATGCAAGAAAAGCAATTGGAGCAGTGGATACCTTTTTTCCTATTCTTATCAATCCAAACACGACACAAAGCAGTCTTTTTGTATATAATAACATCACTTTCCAAACAAATGTTACAGAGGTAAATAAAGAACAGATTTGGATAGAAGGAAACTGGTCAGGCACAGCAGTAAACTATACTATGAACAGACAATCAGGAGACCTATACAATTTTACAATAGGAAATAACTCATTCTCTGCAAGCCAAGTATTTCAATGGCGGATACATGCAAACGATACACATAACAATGAAAATATCAGCTCTTGGTTTACTGCCACGATTCTCACGGGTGCACCTAGAATCACCTTAAACGGCCTTGCAGATGGAACAAACACAAACAACCTTTCTGTAACATTCAACCAAACCCCTATTGATGATGTCTCTGGATCTTTTAACTGTAGTTTATACATAAATAGTATCAGAAACCAAACAAAAAACACGTCAAACAATACGATCACAGAATATAGAGTAAACCTCACAGAAGGCAGCTACATCTGGAATGTAGCTTGTACCGATTCTGATAATCTTATAGGCAACTCTTCTTTATACACGTTTATACTAGACAACACAAAGCCTCTTTTTAATGCAGAGGGATACAGCCCTATTGTAGAACTAGGAAATAATCAATCCTATTCCATAAATATCACAGAAAGTTATATACGAGCAGTAAATTTTTCCTTCCGTAATACAAATGAGACACTTACCAACACATCAACAAACTTTTCTAGAGAATTTACAAACTTTGTAAACGGAACACAAACATTTACCACCTACATACTCGATATAGCAGGAAACCTCAATATCAGCACAGGAAACTTCACAGTAAATGATACCATCCCTGGTCCAAGAATTCTAAATACAATCTATCCCACAAGTATTACACAAGGATCTACCATGAATATCACAACATGGATAGTAAATGGCCTTCCCATTTCTTCAGCACTCATTAATGTAGAGGGAACAAATGTTTCCATGAATAATAATACACAATATAATTTTACCTACAACTTTACTGTTTCCGGTTGTGGTGCATCTTCATTCAAAATCTTTTCAAGCGATACAACAAATACAGCAGTAACAAACACAAGTAATTATACTATCACTGCTTGCTGTGGTGATGGCTCTTGTGGCTCTGGGGAAAGCTGTTCTTCTTGCACAACAGATTGTGGGGCATGTTCTTCTTCTGGATCAGGTGGTGGAGGAGGAGGAGGGGGCGGTGGAGGTGGTGGGGGAAGTAGTAGTAGCAGTCAAGCAAGAGCTGATGCACCAAGCCTAGAAATCACCCAAGCACAAAGAAGCAGCACAGAAACCATTGAACAAGCAAGCCCTACAGATCCTATAACAGTAACAGTAGATAGCACAGCTATTGCAGTAAGTACCGTTTCTATCATAGTAAAAAACACCCTCCAAAATATTGAAATAACTGTAGAGTCACTCACTGGAAAACCAGAGGAGATAGAAGGCCCAGGAAAAACGATTTACCAATATCTCTCTTTTACAACAACAAATTTAGAAGATACCGACATTGCAAGTGCAGAGATTCAATTTTATATTCCCAATCTCTGGCTGCAAGAAAATAACGTTGATAAAGAATCAGTGGTATTACTCCATTACAATAATGGCTGGGAAGAATTACCTACAACAGCTTTAGGTTTAGAAAACAGTAACTACTATTATTCTGCAACAACATCAGGATTTTCTTATTATGCAGTAGCTGGAGAAAAATCTAGCGCAAGTGATGAAAGTACCAACCAAACAGAGCAACAAGCCCAAGAAGAGCCACAAAAAGAAGAAATAAAAGTAAAAGAAGGGAGTATAAAATATCTCATATTTATCCTCATTGCAGTCTTTAGTATCTTAATAGGAAGTATATTCTTTATCTGGTACAAACAAAAAAAAGAGCAAAGTAACCTTTAAATAGACTAGAACAACTCCAAAATCTATGGAATCCATTGGTGGACAAGCAGTTATTGAAGGCGTTCTCATGAAGAATGGTTCAAGAGTAGCAATTGCAGTAAGAACTCCAGAAGGCAAGATTAAAATACAAAAAAGAGCACATACAAGCATCACAAAGAAATACAAAAATCTCAACATTCCCTTTATTCGTGGCCCAATTATTCTCTTTGAAACAACCATCCTTGGTATTAAAGCACTCAATGACTCTGCAAATATGGCTCTTGAGGGAGAAAAAGAAGAAAAATTAGGGACAGGCACCCTTGTCCTTACAATTATTTTTTCCTTAGCCTTCGCTCTGATTTTATTCAAGCTCCTACCCCTAGGGACTGCACAAATTCTTTCAAACATCTATCCGACTCTTCAAAATCGTTATCTTTTCAATCTTATAGAAGGAGCAATGAAAATAAGTCTACTTGTAGGCTATCTCTTTGTAATCTCCCTCATGCCCGATGTGCGCAGAACTTTTCAGTATCATGGAGCAGAACATAAAGTGGTAAATGCCTACGAAAAAAACGATCTGAAAAATGCAAGGAAGTACTCTAGAATCCATGTTCGTTGTGGAACCAGTTTCATTCTTTTTGTACTTGCATTCAGTATCATTGTCTATCTCTTTTTACCTGTAGATATTAGTTTCCTAAATAAATATCTCCTAAGACTTCTTCTTCTTCCTCTCATTGCAGGTATAGGCTATGAAATTATTCGTATAAGCCCAAAATGTGAGAAAAATTTCTTCTTCAAAATGCTTATTTTTCCAGGGCTCTTATTACAACGTCTCACCACAAGAGAACCTACAGAAGAACAGCTAGAAGTTGCAAAGGCAGCATTGCATGAAGTTATCTAACCATGCGGTTTGCAGATAGCATAGAAATCACATTGTCCAGTTCTCCACTTACACAAAGGAGTAATATGTCTCTTATAATCTACAATATTTTCTGTTATAGTCGTCTGAGCATGAATCTGCTCTATTGCAAACCGAGCATTCTTGAGAAGGTCCTGATCCACAGGAAGAAGATATAATTTATCATTTAAAAAAAAGACACCTACTTTTTCCGGCGCTTTTCCATGTTTTTCTTGGTACATAAGAGAATATATTCCTAATTGAAGTTTAATACTTTCTTTAATATCTGAATGCGCATTTGTTTTATAATCAATAAT
>JAHFJQ010000086.1 GCA_023245755.1 archaeon
ACACCGCCCTTTGCAGGCCCTCTATTCGTATTATCAATACAGAGAACACCTTTAAGCCCTGATTTAGGATCATAGAAACGAACAATTTTTTCTGGCCCTAAGCCATCATACATTTTCTCTTCTTCTACCACATCAATACCTCTTAAAAAAACAAAGCCTTCCTATTTTAAATACCTTGCGAAGATAATCCTGAAGCACTTATACGGAAATAACCTTTATCATAGTCTAATCCTGCTAGTCGTTCAGGATATTGTACTCTCCCTTCAGCAGGAGGCAGAACTATAAGAATCTCTGAAGCGGCCTTCCCAGAAATAAAGGTAAGAACCCCTTGTATAGTTTGAAGGTCATCCCTTGTTCCAAAAAAGAGTTGTAAAAAGCTTAAACTTTTTGTATCTGTACAAGAAGAAAGGACTTTAGAACTAAAATCTGGAATTGGACAAGCAGAAAGTGTAGAGCCATGGCTAATCTCAAGAGAGGAAGAATAACGAATTCGGGTACTCGTTCGAAGCCAAGACTGAGTAAACTGTTTCTGAATTTTTTCTAGAGAAACAAGAGTGTATTTTTTCTGTTCTGCACTACCAGAGATAGATAACTGTTGGAGGGCTTTAAAGGAAGCATAATACTCTTTCATAGTTTTTGGAACAGGAACTACAACAGCAGCAGGTCTACGAACTATAACACGCAACAAAAGCGCAGCACCAAAACAAAGAAGAACAAGAATCAAAAGGAAATAAAGCTGAGTGTCCTTTCCAAAAATAAAAGTTTTCAGACTATCAATAATTCTTTGTAGTGTTGAAGGCATTCTTTCTTGAGTAGGAGCAAAAGAAAGAGGACTCTGTTGAGAATCTCCATTTTGTTCATTTGCAAGTTCTTGGAATGCATCCTTTGCGCTAGTATCTCCAGACTCTTGAGAATCTTGCTCTGAATCTGAAGTGGTCTGGTTTTCATCTGAAGAAGTACCTGATGAGCTTCCTCCACCACTACCACCATCACTACTAGGAGAAGAACTTACAGGAGCACTAGCTTCAGAAAAGTTCACAGAAAATGTAGTAAGAGTGTTTTGAACTCTATCTTGACAACCAACATAATAGGTGTAAGATGTTCCACTTTCTATACTTGTAAGTGTGGCATAATGACTTCGATTAGTAATACTAGTAAATGATTCTGTAAGACTTGAAAAGGGAACATTACTTGTCCCATATCTACAGCTAGAGTTTTCATCAGTAGTAATATTAAGTACAGTACTTGTCACACCTGCACTTAACTCATCAATGGGAGAAACAAGCGTTGCAACAGCAGGAGTAGTATCAAAAATGATAGAGATATTATGGACAACACCGGGAGTTAAACCATAGACTCCTGAAGCATCTCCTTGGGAATTAAATATCCGACTAATATTAAAGACATCATCAAAGAAGATATAATATCCTCCAACAGTATTCGGAGTAAGAAGAGTATAGTTCACTGGCGCAAAGATAGAAGTATTCTCTTGAAGAGTAATATTCTGAGCAGACCAAAGAGTAATATTTCTATTAAGTCCAAAGGTAATCCCTTGTGTTTGAGTAAATAAGAACACACTAGAGCTAAGATTGTGGATATAGGTATAGGAAGATGTAGGTAAATTAAAACCAATTGTTTGGGTAAGAGCCCCAGCCAAAGAAGTATTAATAAAAACAACTTGACCAGTATAGTCCCCAGGAAGTTGATTAATTGCAGATTGTAAACCTGTAACATTTTCATTACGAACGGTCACATTCAAATAAGTCATATTTTGTAAGCGTATGGCTCTAGCATGGTTCAAGTATCTATTTGCAGAGATAGAAACATTGGAAACAATATTTGTAGCTGGTCCACCTATAAGAATACCTATTGCACCACTTCTAAAAGTATTGTTAAATATCGTTATATTATTCCCAGAATTAATCGAAATAGAAAGGGCATTTGTAGAGCTTGTATTAAAAATGTTATCCTGAATGACAATGTGCGAAACGTCATTTCCAATGACAACACCAGAACCAGCAGGATTAGTTTTATTATATTCACTAAAATTATTATTAATAACAAAAGAATTATTCCCTGTACCAATAAAATTAATAGAATCACCAGAAATGTTAAAGAAATTACAATTTTTAATAGTAATATTAGTAAGCCCTAAAAGGGGTTGAACGCCAAACGAAGCACTTCCATTTCCACTCAGAGTTTGGCCATTACAATCCAGTTCAACATGAGAAGAACTAATTTGTAAAACAGCTTGTGTAGAACATGCTTTTAAATTATCCGATGCATTCAAAACTCGTGAAGTCCCAAGTTGATCTCCACAATTACAACTTTGTGTTGTTCCACAAGCTGCCTGAATTTCTGCAACATCAAATCCTGAAGAGGAAAGAGAAGTAAAAAAGCCCTGAAAAAATATACTTCCAAACACAAAGGTAAAAAGCACCAGGCCAATTAATAAGAGGTCATGATTACTAAAAGAATACACCTTCCTCTTTTGCATAGAGAAAGAAGAGGAAATGAGCTTTAAATAGTTTGCTTTTAAGAAGACTTTTGAATATAAGAATAAATTGCTTGAGCTGCTATAGACCCTTCTGCAGCAGAAGTAATAAACTGCTTTAAACTCGTCCCATTGCTAATATCCCCTGCAGCAAAGACACCTGAGATATTAGTAACTTGATTTTTATCTACAGCAATAAAGCCTTTCTCATCAAGTTTTACTCCTAAACCCTTTGCAAGGTCAGTGAGAGGTAAATGCCCTGCTTCAATAAAAATCCCATCAACCTTAATATCCTTCTTCGTATCGGTTTTGAAACCTTTCACAAATTTTTCGCCATAAATTTCCGTAAGATTAGTATTATGAATCACTTCAGCCTTTTTCATTTTGTAAACTTTTGCTGCAGAAATAGGCTCAGCACGTAACTTGTCACCACGATAAATCACATAAATCTTTTTTGCATAACCTTCCATGAACAAAGTTCCTAAAGCTGCTGCATCACTTCCTCCAATAATAGCAACAGTTTTATCTCGATATAATGGACCATCACAAGTATAACAATAATGCACACCTTTCCCAGAATATTCCCTTTCACCAGGAATACCTAGTTTTCTATGCGTCATCCCGTTCGCAAAGAGAATCGTTTTACTTTCATACTTTTTTTTGTCCGTTGTTTTCACAAGAAACCCTTTCTTTGTTTTTTCCACAGAAAGTACTTCAGCCTCAACTAGGGGGACTTTATATTCTTTCACATGAGCAACAAATTTTTTCATAAGTTCTGGACCAGTAATTCCAGGCTGACCTATCCAATTATCAACGAGGTGTGCAATATTTCCAGTCCCACCATAGTCTTTTGCAATGACGGTCGTTTTCAGGGTAAAACGTGCACAGTATAACGCAGCACCTAGACCTGCAGCACCTCCACCTATGATAATAACATCTTCCATAAAGAAAAAGAAGAAGTAAAGATTTATATAAGTAACGAAGGTAAAAAGAGATCATGAACAAAAAAGAAACGGCTGTTCTGTTCGCACTTATTATTTTTCCACCAATTCTTCTTATTCTTAGTAGACAATTTCTTCCTACAAATTACCTCTTTTCTTCACTCTATAAAATCGTCTTCCTTTTTCCTATTTTTTATTATATAGCCATAGAAAAAAAATCATGGAAAAGTACCTACAAGGAAAACTTTTCCAAAAAAACATTTCAAAAGACATGGAAAAGAATGGCAATAACAGGGATAAGTTTAGCTATTGTATATGTAGCAATTTTTCTCCTCCTCAAAAGCTTCCTAGACCTCCCCACAATCACAGAAAAACTACAGGCATTAGCATCTATTAACACAACCAACATTGTCTTCATAGGAATATACATCATACTTCTAAATTCTTTACTTGAAGAATTCTTCTGGCGTGGGTTTTTATTTAAAAAAATGAAAGAAAACATAGGAAATGCATCCTACCTTATTACAGGACTCGCATTCTCCTTTCACCACATCATGTTTTATTATGACTGGTTTAGTTTTCCTTTTTTTCTCGTAGTAACGTTAGGATTAACAATCTATGCAATAATTATGAACTACATCTTCAATAAATATCAAGATCTCTACTCCTGCTGGCTTGTCCATGCAATAGCAGACACTGCACAAATATTCATTGCACTCATTATTTTTGGAATACTCTAAATTTTCTGTAGCCATCCCTTCTTAGGCTCGTAGAAATCCCCTGAACGTTTCAACATATCCACA
>JAHFJQ010000022.1 GCA_023245755.1 archaeon
AAGACAACTTAAAGAATCAACCATTGCTCGTTCGATTTCAGCAACGACATGTTCTGTACCACCACGAATAAGGATCGTTACTGCTCTTGGATTTTTACAATTTTTAACATAGGTGAGTTGTTCATTATTTACTTTCAGTTCTTCTACTTCTCCAGCCTCTCCTAGTTCTACAAAAGAAAGCTCAGAAACTTTTGTCACAATTTTTGCTCCTGTTGCCTTTGCGAGTTTTTCCATATCAGATTTTTTTACTCTTCGTGCTGCATAAATTCCGGATTTTGCAAGGAAGTATTGTGCAATATCATCAATTCCTTTTTGACAGAAGACAACATTCGCTCCTGAGGCCTTTATTTTTTCCACCATTGCTTTGAGAATCGCTTCTTCTTGATCAAGGAAACCTTGGAGCTGGGAAGGATCGGAAATTTGGATCTTTGTATCTGTTTCTGGGGATTTGACTTCTAAAGCGCCATCAATAAGTGCTATTTTTGCATGATTAATCTTACTAGGCATGGAAGAATTCACTCGTTCTTTATCTAAAACGATTCCTTTGATGAGCTCAGAGTCTTCAATACCACCACCCACTTTCTTTTCAAGTTTAATTGCATCTATATCAATTTGATTATTCTCTGCAACTTCTTGTACTGCTTCTAGAAGAAGGGTTGCTAATTTTTCTTTTGCTGCCCCACTTTTTCCGATCATAGAAGTAACTGCGATTTTCTTTAAAGTTTCTTTATCTTGAATAGATACTTGTTCTGCCATAGCTTTGAGGAGAAGAAGCGCTTTTTCACTGGCCATGTTGTATCCTTTTGTGATAACGGTTGGATGAATATTTTGATCAAGAAGTCTTTCTGCATTTTTGAGAAGTTCTCCTGCAAGAATTACTGCTGTTGTTGTTCCATCTCCTACTTGTTCGTCTTGTGTTTTTGCAACTTCGACAATCATTTTTGCAGCTGGATGTTCAATCTGCATTTCTTTGAGAATGGTTACCCCATCATTAGTTATAGTAATATCACCAAGAGAGTCAACAATCATTTTATCCATTCCTTTTGGTCCTAGTGTTGTACGTACAGTTTCTGCAACGAGTTTTGCAGCCATAATATTATTTCTCTGTGCGTCTTTTCCAAAAGACCTTTGTGTGTTTTCTGGAAGAATGTAAATAGGTTGTTGTTGACTCATGTTTAATACTCCTTTTGCTTCTTTTTCAGTAAAAAGCTGATATATAAGGCTTTTGGACGAGTTGTCAGAATTATTTTTCTTTTTGTTCTTTTTTCTGTTCTAGTAATACATGATCGAAATCTTTTTATATCACTTCGGATTTCAAAACTTTTAGTTTATGTTTTTGGGAGGGATTTATTTGGAAGAACTTGACAATATTGAAGAAGATGAAGATTTAAGCAACGATGATTTTTTAGATGATTATGAGGATGAAGATTTTAGTGATGATGAAGACGTTGAAGAAGAGTTTTAATTTTTCTTTTTTCATTATTCTTATATAGCAGAACTTTATTTTTTTCTTTATGGGTAGACTTATTCAGAATATTGGTTTTCTTGGTAGACCTGTTAGAACTGGAGAAGTAGAAAGAATTTTACATGGCTCTGTTGTTCATGGGATAGATTTAGAACAACCCTTACTTGGTAGAACCGAAAGCCTTTTTGCTGTTGTTTCTCAAGCGGAAAGAGATTCTAGAGAAATGCAGTTGCCCTTTGAAACTATTGCGGAAGGTATTGAAGCTCTCTTTGCTTATGATGGTGCATATTGGAATGGAAATTCTATCGTACGACTAGAATATCTTGCAGGTCTGCCTTGTCCTTGGGGAGATTTTAGCACGACAACTCCTCTGTTTCCTTTTGATATGCAAGTGAGAGAAATTCTTCTTGTTCATAGAGAAAGAGGCTTTGATCTTTCTTCTCTTCAGGAGAGATATCCTACTGTTAAGGATTTGCGTAAGGGATATCCTGGCCTTGTTGCAGATGATGAGATTATGGTTTTTTCTGAGTTACATCCTCATCTTTTACGTGAACATCATTTTCCAGAAGGAAAAAGTACTCCCTATTGTGTTGATTTTGCACGTGCAAAGAAATACTTGGGGATCTAACTATTTTTTCTTTGCTTTCTTTTCTGCTTTTAATTTTTCTACAATTGTTCGTTCAGAAATGATTGCGGAGTTTCCGGAAGGGTCTTCGATCACAATTTTTAGAGGCATTTCTCCCCATTTTACTTTTCTGATTTTTTTAAGAAGGTTTTTTGCGGTTGTCTTTACATCGTCTTCTTCGCTTGCATCACGTTCGCCTTCAATAACTTTTTCAAATCTGTTTAGAACTCCTTCAATATTAGAAATATACCCTTCTGATGCAGGACCTGGAGTTACAGACATCTTTAGTTGTGTTACTTTAATGGTTGCTTCAGAAGACTTTACTACGCGCACATTCATGTCTGCTTCTTTTTCGATAGTAAAGGTTAATCTACAAGGATCTTTGCTTTCTTCCGCTTCAATATCGGATTTATGAAAGCCACAGCCATCACATTTCATAGAAAATAGGAATGTTTTTCCAAAGAAGGGAATATCCATTTCTTCTTCGGTTAATGTGAGCTTTTTTTCAAAGCATACAGGACATGTTTCTCCTTTTATTGCATCTGCCATAACGAAAATGGTTTTTTAGAAGTTTAAAAACTTTACTGAGAAGGTTTCTAGAAAAGAAATAAAAAAATAAGAATTTACTCTACAATAGTTGTAGCGCTAGGGGCTGCTTTTGCTGTATTTCTGTCTACAGAAGCGAAATTTGGTGTTGCTACTAACCAATCTTCACCAAAACCAGCAATATCACCATCAATAGCATCTGTGGTTTTCTTTAATTTGTTTACCACTCTTTTGAGTTCGATAAGATCTTTATCTTTCAAAGGTTTGATATTTACTAAAGCAATAGTATATCCGTCACGGAGTGCATCTAAGACAAGTTTGACATCTTGAAATTCTCTGATCATGAATGGTTTTACTAACACCTTCGTTTTTTTTGCTGGTTGTTGTTCACTATCTATCTCTAAATAGTCTTCGCCGAACGCATCTGGAACATCTTCCTCTTGCGTTGTCCCTAGAATTTTATCTTTGATTCGTAAAAGCGTTGCTTTCATTTTTTGGAATCCTCCCGTTAATTAGCTGTTATATTTGAAAGTTGTTTAAATATATTTCTATAGTCGGGAAGCAGTTGTTACAGGTATATTCTAGAATGTCTATTATCTGGTCTCTAGCTGGCTGACAATATTCCATAATTGGGGCCTAATGTAGGAAGGGATGTTTGGGTCGTCAGAAAGGTCGTCTAACTGCTGTAAGGCCTTGTTTGCACGAATACTTGTCTCTATATCTTCTTGCTGCAAAGCAGCAATAGCACTTTCAATCTTTAGCTTTACATTTTTTGGGATGCTATCATCCTCAAGGATCATGATTAATTCTTCAATGAGTTCTTCCATCTTTCTCCATATGCTTTTCTAGTTCAGCCATTACTTCTGCTTGTAGTTTCTTTGCTTTTTCTTCGATAGCTTTTTCTTGTTTTTCTACACTTTTTATACGAAGATCAAGCATGTCTTTTTTTTCTTTGAGATCTTTTCCCAGTGTTTCTTTCTCTGCATGAAACATTATGGTGCCTACAATTTTATAGACTTGTCCTTTGGCAGTTTCTAGCTCTTTTAAAGCATTATCAAGCTCTAACATTTGTGATTGTATGCCTCTTTTTTGTGTTCCAAAAGAATGCATGTTCTGTTCGAAAAGCTGTAGTTGAGCAATCTTTTCTTGTGTTTTTGGAGAAAAATCCATATTAAATTGCCTTCAATGTTGTAGGAACTGATCTTTGTTTGTAAAGAATCTTACTGCCACAATATGGACAACGAATTTTTTTCTTTACATAATCACTTTTCACAGCTTTTTCACAGGTGAAACATTTGTATTCAACCATTTTTATTCTCCTACCTTGTATGCTTTTCCTGTAAATTTGGAATCACATTTCTTACATTGAAAGATGCCTACTGAGAGCCTTTTTGCGGCACTTCGAGAACAGTATGGGCATTTTTGAGCGACTTTTTGACCTTGTTCAACTGTGAGAACTTTTGATTTTGTTCGTTTTCCGTATCGTGCACCAAAACGTGCAACAGAACCGAGTTTTTTTGTTTTCATTGTAACCCTCTGAAGATGTGAATTTTAGGTTTTTCTTAGCTATATAAAGCTTTCGGGGGATTTTCTCTCTATGGCCAGCCTTCTAGGCAGTGCAGTGTCCACTTACTTGCGTGTGCCCCATGTGTCCCTATAGAAATTCTTCTGGGATGTTGAAAGTTGTTAAAATCATGTACTTTCATTCCAGTTGGGGCTGTGAACATAAGAAAATCCGTCGCTTCTAAACCTCTGTACGTATCTGCAGGAATAAGCTGGTCTAATACTAAATAGCCTTCTACATATTTGTCTAGGTCTGGAAAAAGTTCGTCTGCTTCTTTCCAAGACATATAAAATGTTCCCTTGGCTGTCACTGCACTTATTGGGTTTCCATGTGCAAGAAAAGGAGGAAGTGGTCCACGTTCTGTTTTTCGGTACAATGCATTAAGAGCAATGTAATACGCTTGGCGAGGGTAGATGCTTATATGATTTAATGCAAAACTGCCAAAGCGACTTGTTTGCTCTCTGAGTTTTAACTGGAGCATTTCGTCTTGCGCATCTCTGAGTATTGCAGGCAGATCTCGTGCTTCTACTCTGTCTGCAAGTGTGATTACTTTGAGAAAATCATCATGTGTACATTGTGTAACCATAAAGAAGACTTTTTTTCTCTTTCTTTAAAAGTTTTTATATAAAAAAGTGAGACTGCTCGGATTTGAACCGAGGCGACCAGGTCCCAAACCTGGAGTACTACCAAGCTATACTACAGTCCCGTTAGTGAGAAATTTGAGTGATTTAAATATCTATCGCTCGTGCAAACGTTTAAAAAGAGTTAGTAGACAAAAAAAGTATGGTTTCCTTACATTTTATTGGTGTTTCTCATAATGATCGCTCTGGTGCTGAACGTTTAGAACGTGCACTTGAAGTAGAGGATCCTGTTTCAATATCTGTTGAAAGCAGTCTGGGACTTGTTGCGTATATGCAAAGCCCTGCGTTTAGAGTGGGAAGGGAGGCTTATTTACGTAAGCTTATGTTCTATGGGGCTAGACCTCATGTTACTGGAGCTCTGCGAAAAAAGTTTTTTGAACTTGATGGATATGATGTTCGTGTTCCTCAGGAATTTGCTAGAAAGAAGCAAATCCCTTTTTTCCTTATTGATGATCCTGCTCAAGTAGAAGTAGTAAAGCAGTCTATTATTGAAGAAACACGTTCTCTTCGCAGGGACTATGTAGCAAATTTGAATATAGCTTATGCTCGCCCAGATCTTTATCTTGAAGATCCTTATAATGCCCAAAGAGCTCTTTGGGGTGATGCTAAACGAGAAGCTCAGGAAGTATTTAACAATCTTACACATATCAAAGGTTCTAGTGGCAGAAGAGAAGATATTGCTGCAGAAAACTTACGCAGGGCTTCTGAAGGTATTGAAGGAAAATTTGTTCATGTATGTGGAGCAGGTCATCTTTTGCAAGATCCTCAATATAGAGAAACCCTATTTTCTAAACTTGCGGATTTTTCCCCTACAAGAAAACTACTTTGTGACTATTGAGAAAGTTTCTTTATAATATAGGAAAGTACAATTTTTTCTTCTAGATATTTTTGTTGTATTTTCTTTGGGAGCAGTGTAAAATCTTTTACGATTTTTCTGCAGTTTTTTTCTTCGCAAGCACAGGGCATGGTCCAGCCTCCATCAACACTAGTGGAGTAATCCCAAGTCATTTCTTCTTCAGGGGATATATCTTTGATTGCTATAAGGAATTGATCTTTAGTTATTCCTGTGTTTGGATTGCAAGAATGGTTAACGAGAACTCCGGGTTCTTGAAAATCAATATAGAGGTCATCATCAATTTGTAAGGCATTTGCTGCCTCTTTATCGGATCTTTGATCTACTTGCTTTTGTGTGATCATAGGGCCAGTAATATTTAGAATTGTTTCTCCTTTAGAAATATATTTTGTTGCAAAAACTCCACGACCAAAGCGGCAGTTCTTGATAGTGTATAACATTACTATGAGACAGAAAAAAAGAGTTTATTATTTTTTCGCTGCAGGTTTTGCTGGTGCTGCTTTTGCGGCTGGAGCTTTTCCTGCTGCTGCAGGAGCTGCTTTTGCGCCTGCTGCTGGTGTTGCTGCTGCTCCAGCTGCCGGTGCTGCTTTCTTTGCTGCGGCTGCTGCATCTTTTTCTTTCTTTGCAGCATCCATCTTTGCAAGCTCTCCAGAGAATTTCTTTTGTACTTCTGCAAGTTGCTCAGCAAGCTGTGCTTTCTTTTCTGCAGAGACATCTGTTTTTTCAGATTGAATGAGTTTATCGTAAGTTCCTTTATCCACTTCGTAATTGATCCCTTTTGCACTCTTTCCTTCAACGAGAACTCCCATTGCATTACAAGATCCGATAATTGTTTTTACTGCAGCCTTTAAGGATCCTGCAGAAAGAGAATCTTGTTTCATCTTTGCAATTTTGATCACACTTTCCATTGCAAGATTTCCCACTTTTAGTTTATTTGGAATACCTGAACCGTTTTTGATATTGAGTTCTTTGATAATAAGACCAGAAGCAGGAGGTGTTCCTACAAAAATTTCAAATGCTTTTGTTTCAGAATCGACAATAACTTTGACTGGTACTTTCATACCTGCAAATGCAGCAGTTTTTTTGTTGATCTCTACAATTACTTGTCCAATATTTACTTTGAGAGGACCAAGTGCAGGACCCAAAGGTGGAGCAGCTGAAGCTTTTCCTCCTTCTACCAATGCATCTACAGTTTCTTTTGCCATTGTGGTTGTGAGAAAAACTAGGCCTTTATAAGGTTTTTGGCCTTTTGAAAATCTTTCGGAATTTTTAGGTTAGTCTTTATGAATCGAAATTTTTTAGATATTTCTTATGAAGATTGTTTTTAGTATTCATTTGAAAGAGAGACTTGACTTTAGAAAAATTTTAGAAGAAGGGGTTATAGAAGCTATTCATTTTCCCTTTCGTATCACTAAAATGCATGGAAAACACTTTTATCAGGAGAAGCTTCAAAGAGGTATGATTGAAGTATGTTGTGAAGTAACAGAAAGGGATATAAAAGTTATTACCGTCTATTGGATATAGGAGAAAAATGGAAATTCGCTATGATAAAGATGCTGATGCAATGTATATACGATTGCGTAAAGGAGACTTTGCTAAAAATAAGGTTATTGATGACTTCACTATTTTTGATTTAGATTCTAAAGGCAATCTCTTAGGAATAGAACTTCTTGATGCAAGCAAACGTTTTTCTAAGAAATCTTTGCAAGAAGTACATGTGAAGGATATGGTTCTTGTTAAGTAAGCACTATATAGTATTATAAAACTGGTAAGGGTTGTGCAAATGAGTAGTGCCCTATTCTTGATCCTTGACCTGCTCTTTCAATTCCACCTGCTCGTAAAGGCTCTCTTCCACAAAGTTGTAGGTATACTTCATTTGTTCCTTCTAAGTATCCTTCAAGAGGAAGGACCATTCTTCTGGAAAAACTAAGTACGCCATTTCCGTAACTTCTGCAGATAGATACTCTGCCTGCTTCTTTATCTTGGCGAATACCATCTAACATTGGAGTTAAACCAAAGAATGTGCTATAAAATGCCCATACTAAATTGTCTTCTGGATTTCTTCCTATATGTCTTTGAATGATATCCCTTGCAACTCTTGCTGTTGTTCTAGGGTCTTCATTAGCAATAACATATTGAAAATTTCCACCACTAAATATTTTTTCGATACTCATGTTTACTGAGAAGAAGAGAGTTCTTCCTCGGTTGCGTTTTCTCTTCTAATAACTTTTACTGAGTCCAATTTTAATGTTAGTGGAATAGGAATTGCAGTTTCTAGAAGTTCTAAGACTACTTCTTCTTTTTGTGTATCGATACGAACGACTTTTGCCTTTTCTCTTTTGAAAGGACCAGTGATAATTTCTACAATATCGTTCTTTTGAATATTTACTTGGATTTTTACTTGTTCAAGCATTCCTTCGATTTCTTTGTATTCTACAGGTTTAGGAAGAAGGCCTTTTGCATACGGAATTCCTGTGAAACTTTCCTCAGCGGCTTGACGGTCTTTTGCTTCAATAAAAATATATCCTCTCATTCCGTGAGCTCGAATAATTGCATAGACTTCTAGCTTTTTCTTTTGTGCGTTGGACCCAATAAAGTCAACTACTTGATCTTCTCTGTTTGCAGTTGTTCTTAAAACAAAAATTTGTGTTTCCATTGTTATCGTATTCCTGTAAGAGCACCAATCATAGATATAATGAAGCCCAATGCACCAATGAGAAGGATACCAATCCCTGTCACTTTCACAATAGCTTTATATTCTTCTTTTGAGGGTTTCTTTGTGATCTGTAAGACCCTTCGGCATTCTTTTACAAAACTTTTGAACTTCACCCAGTATTCACTAAGTTTTTGTTTCATTATGTAAAAAAGAAGAATGCTCCTATTTAAAGGTTTGGGTTGCTAAAAGAATTCTATTCCTAAGTCTTGTGCAATCTGTTTACTTCCTTTAGGATTATTTCCTTTCTTTCCAAAAATTTGTGGACTTTTCACACCAGTGACGATTAAAAGGACTTTTAAGGATGTTCCAAGGTCCTCAGAAATTTGTGCTCCCCAAATAATTCGAGCTTCTTCATCCAGTTTTTTCGAAATTGTTTCTACCACTCGACGTGCTTCTTCAAGGGTCATATCTTGTCCACCACAGACATTGATTAAGGCACCGGATGCACCGGCAATATCTACATCAAGGAGAGGGTTATTAATTGCTTTTTCTACCGCTTCCATAGCACGATTTTCTCCATCAGACTCACCAATGCCAATCATAGAGACTCCAGCTTTTCCCATCACTGCACGAATATCTGCAAAATCTAGATTGACAAGACCTGTTTTTGTGACTAGTTCTGCAATTCCTTTTACTGCATTTGTGAGAATTTCATCTGCAACCTTGAATGCGGTTTGTAAAGGCAAATCTGGAGCGAGTTCTAAGAGTTTGTCATTAGGAATGACAATGAGTGTGTCAGCATATTTTTCGAGACGTTCAAGGCCGTACATTGCGTTTTCAAATCTTCTTGCACCTTCCATTTCAAAGGGAATGGTTACAATTGCAATGGTAAGTGCGCCAGATTTCTTTGCAATTTCTGCAACGACAGGAGCAGAACCTGTACCAGTTCCCCCACCAAGACCACAAGTAATAAAGACCATGTCGGAGCCAGAAATCTTTGATCTGATTTCTGACTCAGATTCACGTGCTGCTTCCTCTCCTACTTGGGGAATGCTTCCTGCACCTAGGCCTTGGGTGAGCTCTTTGCCAATGAGAATTTTAATATCTGCATTGGTGTATAAAAGATCTTGGGCATCCGTGTTAATGGCAACCGTTTCTGTTCCGGTAATGCCAATATCTGCCATTCTATTAATAGAGTTATTTCCTCCACCACCACAGCCAATGACTTTTAGTTTTGATCTTTGACGTGAGAGAATTGCTTCCAGCTCTTCATCAATTGCATTCACTTTTTTTCTTTTTTCAAGAGGATCATTACTTCGTTCGGATGCTTGCTTGAAGATGCTGTCCATACTTTTCTATAGAGAAAAATTGCATTTATAAGAACATCTGTAGTTTAGTGGCTATGATTGGCGGTTTTCCCTTTTGGTTGTTCAATAAGGAAACTTTTTAGTTCTGGAATTCGTTTTTTTAGTTCTGCTTCTAGCATCGCTTGCATTTCTGGAGGAAAGGGAGCTGTAAGCGTTACTGTGCCATCCTTTTCTTGTATTTGCGGATCGTGTAAGTGGAAATTTAGTTCCATAAATCCAGAGACTTTGTCTTTTAGCCCTTCTACTTTTTTTGTAATTGTTATTTTGTAATGTAAGGTGCGACCAGCAAGAGGGTGGTTGAAATCCACTAAAGCTCTTCCACCAGAAACAGACTTAATCACTCCTGTATATTGATCAATTTCTACTCGTAACCCCGGCATGGGGTTTATTTTTTGTTCTTTAAATTTACTTACAGGAATCATTTGTAATAGTTTTGGATCTTTTTTCCCAAAGCCTTGTTCGGGCTGGATAATAATCTCTTCTGTCTTTGCTAATTCTTTATTTATGAGAAAATCATCTAGGCCTGGTACAATGTCTCTTTGTCCAAGGCAGATCATAGTTCTCTCATGGATATGACCATTCATTCCTTCTTTTTTTGCAGTTTCTTTGTCGTTAAGATCAAAGATAGAACCATCATCTAAACGGCCTACGTATTTGATTTCTACAAAATCGCCTTTTTGTACCTTCATAGTCAGCAAGAATTATTTAGAATTTATAAAATTATTGTTGGAAACCAGTAATATATATTAACTCTTTTTCACTTTTTGTTTTTATGGACTGGAGAGACAAATTAGACCCTACCCTAAGGGAACATTTTAATGATTTACTCAAGAAAGTGCATCCAGAAAAAGGGGCATATACTTCTGCACAAAATATTTCTCAGGCACAATTGTGGTGTGCAATTGCAGTACTTATGAGAGAAATTTCTGATTTGCAATTACAGGTAAAATCTTTAGAGAAACACATCAAAATAAAACCAAATCAGTCTTTAAAAAAAGATTTAGAGAAACTTTAAAAGGCCATGATAAATTGTTTTTGGTATGGCCCCTTATGGATATCCTCTTTTAGAGCATAATGTTGGGCATAAGTACACCATTCAAAAATCCGGTTCTTGTTATTCTTTGCATAACCCTCCCTTTGTGGATAGCGCTCTTGCGGATTTCTTTGCTGTAAGAGATCTTCTTTTTGAACGTTGTTCTGGGGACGTTATCCTTGCATATGAAAGTCAGAATTTATCTCGGCATTTTCATGGGCTTTGCCCTGTTCTTTCTGCTGATGATCGTTATGGTTTTGAGTGTGTGGGAAGTTCTGAGAAAACAGATGAGAGAAGACATCCTGATATAGAAGCAAAATGTGCACTTCAGATGGTCTACGCTAGAGATAAGGATGTATTGATATTCCGTAAAGATATGACTACGGTATCCTTAGAACTTTCTTTTGCCTTACGAGATGATGATACAGGTGCATTGGCATTTTCGCTCTTACAAAGGCTAAGAAAAGTTTCTCTTGTGCGTTTTCCAGATGGTTTTGAAGTAAAAAGTTATACTGCTCCTTCAAGTATTACAGATTTTCGAAGAAGCAGACTACGAATAGCTTAAACTCCTTTTTCCCAAAAGCTTTAAATATCTCCAGTTTTTCTTTCTCTTTCATGGTTGAAATTAAGCCTATTGATGCAGTTGAAGCAAAACCGGGAAGGTATGTTATCTTTGATGGAATAGCATGTGTTGT
>JAHFJQ010000023.1 GCA_023245755.1 archaeon
ATGAAAGAAGTTTATGGTAATGTAGAAACCCTTTGTAAGAAGGGTGGATATCGCGTGTATAAATCTGTACTTGCTTAGTTATGCAGCAAGTCGGTCTTCTTCTTTGTCTCTTTCTTTTGTTGCACTTTGAATGAAACTGGCCATCATTTTATTATGTTCTTGCCTGAGTGTACTATTTATCCTTCCTAACATTCTGACTTTTCCAAGTGTACTATCTAAGATCCTTGCTTGTTGTAGTGTTTTTCCTACACCTTTCCAAAGAAGAATCATTTCTTGAAGTTTTGCTTGGATATCTGGTTCTAGGGCTAGTGGAAGAAGATCTTTTTTTGCTGTTTCTAGTTCTTCTATAGAAGACCTTATATTTGCTTCAATGTCGGAAAACTCTCTTTTATTATTTTGAAATATTTCTTCTTTTCTCTCTGCTCTCGCTTGGGCATATTTTGCTTCTAGGTATTCTATGTCATTAATATTTTTTCCCAACTTTGTAAGTGTGGGAGTTATTCTTTCTCGTATTATCTTTGTAAATAGTTTTATTTTATATTCTGCTACATCTCCTTTTAGGCTTTCATCCTGTGAGCCTGGGCTTACACGTATGCCTTCTCTTTCTATCTTTTGGAATTGCCGAATACGGGCTCTCTGCGCGAGTGGATTTATCTCTTCTTCTGTAAGAGGTCTGTTATTTCTCGAAATTTCGTTTCTTGCAAGGTCTAGAAATATTTCTTCAAAATCTTCACGATCTGAAGGTTTGATCACTTTGTATTTGTTATACTTTTTCTTTACGTAATGTAGTGCTTGTTTTGATGTGTATCCCTCCGTACCAAAGAAACTTCTTATCCAGTCAAAGAAACCCATATACCTTTAGAAACAGTATTTCTTTTTAAGCTTTGCTTCTTGTACTTTGGAAACTTCTATCAAATTCTTTAATGTAGTCTTTGAACTCTACACTTGTTACTCTTTTATCTAAACGTGCATGGACTTTGGATGCAAGTTCTCTCCAACGGTTCATTTCTAATTGATAGGCCCGTTGCATTTCTGTAGAAGTTCCTCTTGCTTTTGCTTGTGTTCCCATTTCTTGTACTATTTTGAGAATGGTTTCTTGAGAGGTTTTTAGTTTCATATTTCTGACTGTGCCAAGTTCTCCATCAGAGAGGAGTGGCTCTATAGTTGTCTTTATACTTTGTAATTGCTTATCTAGACGGTTGTAGATATCTTTTGAAAGGATTCCAGTTGTTCTTGGCATGCTATCTTGTGCCATTTCTTCATCTCCAAGAGCTTGAGAGCCTTCTTGTATAGCTGATGTGCCTTGGCCTCTGGTATAATGTCTTGCTTGGATACGAGCACGGTGGGCGAGGTTTTCTACTTCTTGAATAGAAAGAAGTCTTCCTTGCTTTTTCATCTCTTCGTTTGCAAGATCAAGGAAAATAGTGTCAAAATTGCCTTCTGTATATAGGCCTTGGTAGTCTTTTTTGATATGTTTGAGGCCTTTTTGTGCAGTAAATTTATCTGCTGAAAATGTGCCTTCCCACCACTGCGAAAATCCCATGGTCTTTGCTTTGCCTTTTTCCTATTTAAACATTTATATACCCTTACATATTTATTAATGGGAATAGTTTCTTTTTTCCTATGGAACAAAAACTTAAGGATACTCTTGTTTGCCCTATTTGTAAAGGGAGTTTAGAGAGAAAAAAGCATTCCTTATTTTGTCCTTCTTGTAAGAAAGCTTATCCTTTTGTAGAGGAGATTGCTGACTTTCGTATTTCTTCTGTGGGTGTATTTGCCCGTTTTCGTATACACTGCTTGCAGCTAAAGATGTTTTTTGCCACACATAGCTGGAAAGAAATTTTTGCATTTATCTTTCATGCGCGAAATTCTCCTCACCAAATTGCTATGGGCGCAGCTTTAGGAGTTTTCCTTTCTGTTATTCCTAGTTTTGTTTTAGGAGGAATATTTGCACTTTTTATTGCTTGGAGAAGGAAATACCATCTTCCAGCAACGTATTTTGGAACACTTCTTGTCAATCCTTTTAATGGTCCTTTTGTCTATTTTATGAACTATAAAGTTGGCGTATTTTTTTTAGGTGGTGAAGAACGGGTTTTTCCCCTTAGTTTTTCTTCTTTATCTGATATTGGTCTTGCACTTTATTTTGGTGGTTTTCTTGTTGCACTGGTATCTGCTTTGCTTGTTTATGGCCTTGTCTATGCTGCTGTTTATGGATACAGAAAAATGCGAAGGAAGGAATAGTTTTTTAAAGCATATCTTTCTTTTCTAGTATGCCGAGGTGGCGCAACCTGGTACCGCGCAGGTCTTGAAAACCTGTTTCCGCAAGGATATCTGGGTTCAAATCCCAGTCTCGGCGTTTTCTTCCCAAATGCTTGAGAACTATTGTTCTAAGAACTGGCTTTAGCTTGTAAGAGGTATACTCTTTCGATAACTTTAAATATCGATTGATAATTATAGTTTGCTAATGAAAGTAAAAAGTATCAAACAAAGAATTAAAGAGCATTTCTTCCTTAATCCTACTGTTCAGCTTAGAGTGAGAGAATTAGAAAGAACACTAAAACTTCCTCTCCCTTCTGTTATTAGGTACTGTAAAGAACTAGAAGAAGAAGAAATCTTGGTGATTAATAAAATTGGAAATGTTACTTTTTATAAAGCCAGTAAAAATGAGATTTATCTTTTGGAAAAAAAGTTATATAATCTCAAACAACTTTATGATTCTGGGTTGGTACCTTTTTTGAAAATAGAGTTAAGTAACCCAGTTATCGTTCTTTTTGGCTCTTATGCTAAAGGCGAAGACTTAGAAAATAGTGACATTGATTTATATATAGAAACTCCTTCAAAAAAAGGGGTTCACCTTGAAAAGTTTGAGAAACTCCTTCAAAGAAAGATTCAGATCTTTTGTCACAAAAACATAAATGGAATAACAAACCTTCATTTAGCAAATAATGTCCTTAATGGGATAATACTTAACAATTACCTTGAGGTTTTTAGATGAAAGAAACAGGCTGGGTGGATTGCTTGTCTAATCGATCTGTAAAAAAAATTACTCCTGATATACACCGCGCGAACTCACTTATAGAAACTTCACATGAAAGAATAAGCTTGGTTAGAGAAGTACATGAGAAAAATTGTAATTTTGTTTTTGAAGATTATTATACCTCTTCCTTAGAGTTGTTGCAGGCAATGGCTTTCAAAGAAGGATTTAACATTCTCAATCATGTATGTTTAGGTTTTTATTTAAGGGAGATTCTTAAAAGAGAAGATCTTTACCTCTTATTTGATGATCTTAGGTTCAAGAGAAACTCCTTAACTTATTATGGGATCAGAATGGACTATGAAACAGCAAAAGAGGCAATAGAAAAATGCAAAAGGTTCATTAAGGAATTAAAATAAAATTCATAAGTAAAAACGTATGCCGAGATGACGGAATCTGGTAAACGTGTCTGTCTCGAAATTTTCAAGAAAACAGAAGTCCTCACGGACATGCAGGTTCAAATCCTGCTCTCGGCGTTTTTCTTATAGCTCTTCCATAAACCTTATAATTGCTTCTTTTTGAAGTTTTTCTATGCGAATCGCTATGATTGGGACTTTTTATGCTCCTACTATTGGTGGGGTAGAAAAAGTTATGCAAGAACTTGCAGAACGATATGTACAGCAGGGCCATGAAGTCCATATATTTTGTTCTGATTCTGATAAACATCAAAGGCTAGAAAAGAAATATGAAGTTCTTAATGGAGTCCATATTCATAGATCACGGTACTTGCTCAAACTTTCCTTGAATACGTATATTTTTCCGGGATATATTTGGGATTTGCTTTGGCAAAGGTATGACGTAGTGCATACGCATGTTTCAGGTAAGGACTATGTTCTTTTTGCAGGTATTATTGCTTTTCTTAAAGGCAAAAAGCATATCCATACCACGCACTGTCCTTGGACGGATAAATTTCGTCCACTTAGCGTACGTATTCCTTTATTTTTTACCAATCATTTTTTGAATTATATCAGTTATTTTTTTTGTACAAAAATTATTGCCATTACTCCTTGGGAGATTCCTACTCTACGAAAATGGGTTTCTGAGAAAAACATTGTTGTTCTTCCTAATGGGATGGATAGAATCTTTTTTACTCCTATTACAAAAAAGACCTTTAAGAAAAAACTTGAGATTAAAGGAAAAATGGTTTTGTTTTTTGGAAGATTACACCCTACAAAGGCCCCTGACAAGTTTGTAGAAATGGCTCATGCTATTTTGAAAGAAAGAAAAGATATTGATTTTGTTATTGTTGGACCTGATGAAGGAGAATTGGAAAAAGTAAAACATTTAATTGGAGAAGAAAAAAAAATTCATATATATGGCCTTATTCTTGGAAAAGAAAATATTGCAGCAATGTATCAGTGCGCAGATGTGTATGTTCTGCCTTCTTATAGGGAAGGGTTACCTTTAACTTTATTTGAAGCTATGGCTTGTGGACTGCCAGTTGTTGCTACTCCGTGTAATGGTGTTCCTTATGAAATGAAGGAAGGAATAAATGGGTTTCTTGTTCCTTATGGAGATATTGCTCTTTTGAAAAAAAGAGTTTTGGAAGTATTAGATAGTCCCATACTTGCAAAAAAAATGGGAAAAATAAATAAAAAGAAAGTCCAAGATTATACATGGGATAATATCTCTCAAAAAACCTTTCTTTTATATGATGGATAAAGAATAGTTTTAATAATATGGCATTCCTCTTCTTTTTTGTGAAGAAGGCTTTTGTTCTTATTGTTGTTCTTTTATTTTTATTACTTCTTTTTGCACTTCCCTTCTTGAGTCGTTTGATGTACACAGGTTTTGCGACTGCAAATGCAAGTTTTGGTTTTCAAAACCTTGCTCCTGCGTGGAATACGATTCCAAATCAATCTTGGGCTATGAATACTTCTTTGACTTTGTACTTAACAAACTATTCTTCTGATCCTGAAAATTATACTCTAGTGTACAGTTCTACTCAACCTGCAAATATTAGTGTGAGTATTTCTAATGGAGTAGTTAGCTTTGTTCCAAATACAAATTTTGTGGGGAATAGGACAATTATCTTTTATGTTTATGACCAATTGACTTTGGTTTCTAGTAATACTGTTTTTCTCACCATTAATTCTAGTTCTACTCCTTCTAATGGGGGAAATAATGGGAGTGGTGGTGGTAGTGGTGGAAGCGGAGGAGGGGGCGGTGGTGGAGGCGGTGGTAGTGGTACGAGCTCTACATGGGTTGGATCTTTAGCGAATGCAAGTAATTCTTCAGACAAAGTTGTTCCTTTACCTTCAGGTGGTTCTGCTGCTTGTATTGAGAAAAGCTTTTCTCTAGAAGATCTTGATTCTGCTGGAATTCTTTACGATGTTCATGCTTGTTATACTCTGTATCTTGGCTCTGATAAAGATCCTTCTCTTCCGACATTATATATTACTCTTATTGATAGTACAGACGAACTTATAGTTGTGGATTTCACTGATGAAAATGGAATTTTGAGCCAGGTTGTTCTAAATCGTTTAGGTAATTTAACTTTAGATGTTGATGCTGATGGTATTTCTGATTATTCTGTGGGGGTTGATGCTTTCCATTCAGATAATACTGCAGATTTACATTTTTGGTCCCCTTCTCAAGCTTCTTTTGCTTTTTTTAGTCCGATTTATTTCTCCGCTTACTGGTGGCTATATTTGTTGCTCCTTTTCTTTTTTGTTTTCCTTGCCTTTTTGTTTTAATTTAGAAAATTATTTAAATGAGCTTCTTTTTTGTTCTCTTTATGTTTCAAAGAAGTGGTCGTAGTTTTTATTTCGTTGTCTTAATTCTTTTAGCTGCACTTTTTTCTTTGACTTCTGTTACTGCTCTTCAGATTTCTCCGGCGATTGTTGATGTGGAGTATACTGAGAGTGGTACTACTACTTTTGATGTTACTATCATTAATGATATTTCTCAAGATATTGTCATAGAACTCAGTTATGAAAGTTATGAAGGGAAATTGGATTATACAGACTATTTTTCTGTAGAGGGCTATCCTACTAACAAAGTCCCTGTTACTGCAGGAACGGAAAAGGATTTGCAATTTACCCTACAATTTCCTCCTTTAGAAAGCTTTGGCCATACTCGTTTTGCACTTATACATTTCTATCAAGCACCTTTTGATTCTTCCGCAGATGTAGGAGCAACGGTTGCTGTTATTATTCCTGTAGAAACGACTATTGCTTATCCTGAAAAATATGTGAAAATTGATCTTGATACTGTTGGTGTTGTAGAACCGGCATCTTCTGTTCCTTTACAGGTTACTTTAACTAACAAAGGTTCTCATGTTATCGATAGTGTTACTGGTTCTTTTGTCGTAACTAATGGCGTTACTACCAAAACTGTCCCTTTTGATTCTGATATTAGTCTTTTTCTTCAAGAAGAACAAAAATCATTGGTAGGAACTCTTGATACTGCAGGAATGGATCCTGGAAAATACAATGTTACTGCTTCTATTGTTTATGATGGTGAAACAAAGGATTCAGCTCCTGTCACTTTAATTATTGGTGAAAAAGCTGTAGAGATTGTTGATGCTCAGCCTAGAACTTTAAATTCTAATAGTCCCAATACTCTTACTCTTTCTTTCCTGAATCTCTGGGTTGAAGATGTTTCTCCTTCAGTATCTGTACATCTTGTTTCTTCTAATGGAGATTCTGTAGCATCCTCTGATATTGGTGCATATACCTTACCTATTGAAAATCAAAAAGATATTACTGGAACCCTTACTCTTGAAGATATTGACTCTGGAGATTATACCCTTCAAGTTATTGTGACTTTAGATGGCGAATCATTTACGAAAGATTTCCCAGTGACTGTTGCTGCTGGTGGAGAGGTAAGCTCTGACTCTTCTACTGGTGAGAGTAGTAGTAATCTTGTCTATATTATCATTATTGTTCTTCTGATCTTGGTTGTGTTTATCATTCTTTTTTTCTTCTGGCATAAGAAGAAGAAGGAAGAAGCTTCATTGGTGGCTTAAAATGGAACTCCCAAAATATTTTCGACTGTTTGGTGGGATTTTATTTCTCGCTCTTGTTTTCTTTAGTGCTTTTTTATACTGGAATTATTTTTCGGTTCAAGATGTTGTTATCTATAAGATGGATGCTTATATTGCAGAACCTTCTAATGCAGGTTTTAATTTAGATCCAGATATGCTTCATTTTGGGCAAGTTGCGATTACTTCTCCTGAGGCTTATAGAGAAATTAATTTTATCAGCCCTTATGATGAAGATGCACGAATAGAAGTGCATGCAAGTGGAGATATGGCTAAATATATTTCTTATAGGTACTTAGGTGAATATTATGCTGATCCTTATTCTTTTACTTTGAAACCTAATGAAAGTACTGCTCTTCGTGTGATCTTATCGTTTAATTCTAGTGAAGTAGAGGTAGGTCAACATTTGACGGGAGAACTACAAATTATTTCCCATAAAACTTTTTTTGGCTTCTAGAAAAGTTTTTATAGATTGTTGGCTTGTATTGCTCTATGAAAAGACGTGCTTTGATCATTTCTCTTTTACTTTTCTTTATCTTCCTACAACTCTTACAAATCTTTACAAGCTTGTATTATTACCTTCCTGTTGAAGAAACGGGACAGGTTACACAGTCAGCAACTGTTTCTTTGACTACAGTAGGAATAGCAGGAATTAATCTTGATGATAATGTTATTTCTTTTGGTTCTGGTTATTATAATGGTTCTTGTTTCTTACCGTATGCACAACTGAATTCTAACTTAAGTAAAACTTGTTGGGTTAACATTAGTGCTTTCCCTACTTCAGAAGATGTGCATACCATTACTAATTCTGGAAATGTTGTTGTGAATGTTACTGCTTCTTTAGTTAATATGACTGATGCAGAAATGTTTTTTTGTTCGACACAACAAGGATGCACTGGAAGTCTGGATTCAGAAATTCTTATTCAATCACTGGATCAGGAATCTGGTTCTTGTTCTGGTTTAACAAATAATTTTGAAGCTCTTGCTACAAATAGTAGTAACGTTACTGTGGGAATTTGTGATGCTTTTGATTTTTCAGATGCTTCAGATAACATAAAATTGTACCTTGAACTTCATGTTCCTCTTGATGCTCGTGTTGGGAACAAAAGTCTTTCTATAAATTATGAAGCTGTTTCTTTGTAGGCTTTTTCCTCTCTGTTTTCAGAAAGATATTTAAATGAGTATTCTTTAGAAAATGTTTATGAAGAAAAAAGGGGCTTCTAGAAAACTCATACACTTTGGACTATTTCTTTTGATTTTGGTCTTAGTTTTTGGAGCTATTTTTGTTTATAGAGCAGCAATGTATGCTCGAAACACCTTGGAAACAGGAGTAAGTGATACGTCTGGAACTGTAAGTATTACTATAGTGCCACCGGATGCTTCCAGTGACTCTGCAGTTACCGGCCAAGTTACTTTGACTGTTGTTGAAGGTGAACGTTAAATTTTAAGGGGAGGATAAAAAAATGCAAAAAAGTCAAACAGATTCAACAATCGTTTTATTGTTGACATTAGCTATTGTTTTTTCCATTGGAGGGGTCGTATTAAACTATGTTCTACTATCTTCGGTAGATGTACCAGTATTATCTGTCACAGGAAGAGTTACAGATAGTTCATCCACAGTTACTTTAACACAGTCTGGAACTGCGGGAATTACCTTGACAGATGCAGCAATTGCATTCGGTTCTGGATATTACAATGCTTCCTGTTCAACAGGGAAATCAGATTTACAATCTAACAGATCGTATGTTTCTAATAGTGATGCTGGTGCTAGTCCAACATGTTGGATAAATACTACCTCATTTTTGCCTTTAATAGATGCACATACCATTCAAAACAATGGTTCTGTTAAGGTTAACGTTAGTGCCTATTCCAATCAGTATGATGCTGAGGCATTCTTCTGCGGAGCAGGTCAACCTAATGGATGTCCTTTAACAAACAATGCTGCTGTAAGTATTTTAGCTCAAAATAATGAGGCTAACTCCTGTCCAGGTACAGATTTGGTCATGGGATTCCTTGCACCAGCAAGTAGTTTGTTGACAAGTAACGTTAACGGAAACGCTACAATGAATGTTTGTAGAAATTTAGATTACCAAGATGCTAGTGATAGTGTTGATGTTTACTATAACTTTGTTGTTCCTAAGGACGCAACTGCAGGTGCTAAAACATTAACAGTAACCTATCAGGCATTGGCTATCTAAGCCTTTTTTTCTTTTTTTCGTTTTCATTATAATGGAGGGAAATAATAATGGTACAAGAAAAAAATAATTCATTTATTATGTATGGAGTTTTTGCACTAGCAGTGCTTGTTTTGGTCGGAAGTGTTTTCACCTATACAAGTGTTACATCTGTGCATGATAGAGTAAATGGTGGACAAAATACTCAAGCGGGGACTGTAAGCCTTACAGTAGATAGCCCGGATTATTCAAGTAGCGCTGCAACAACTGGACAAGTTACTTTGACTGTTGTTGATGGTGAAAATTAGGTCTTTAGGGGGGTAACATGCAAAAAAGTCAAACGGATTCAACAATCGTTTTATTGTTGACATTAGCTATTGTTTTTTCCATTGGAGGGGTCGTATTAAACTATGTTCTACTATCTTCGGTAGATGTTCCGGTGTTGTCTGTCACAGGAAGAGTTACGGATAGTTCATCCACAGTTACCTTGACACAGTCTGGAACGGCAGGGATTACCTTGACAGATGCAGCAATTGCATTCGGTTCTGGGTATTACAATGCTTCTTGTACAAGTGGAAAAGCTGATTTACAATCTAACAGATCGTATGTTTCTAATAGTGATGCTGGTGCTAGTCCAACATGTTGGATAAATACTACTGCATTCTTACCAGTAGCAGATTTCCATACTATTCAAAATAACGGATCTGTTAAAGTAAATGTCACTGCATATCCAGATAAACTTGATGCTGAACAATTCTTTTGTTCTGGGCCGCAGCCTAATGGATGTCCTTTAACAAACAATGCTGCTGTTAATACCATGTCTGTAAATAATGAAGCTAACTCTTGTCAAAATAGTGATTTAGATGGAGGATTTTCTGATCCGAATAATTTGTTGACAAGTAACGTTCAAGGAAACTCTACAATTAATATCTGTAGAAATTTAGACTTTGCTGATGCTTCAGATTCTATTGATGTCTATTACGATTTTACTGTTCCTAAGGATGCAACTGCAGGAGCAAAGACATTAACGGTAACCTATCAGGCATTGGCTATCTAAGTCTTTTTTTCTTTTTTCTTATTTTTTGATTTGGTACAATATGCAAACTCATAAAACTCCTTCCATTATTCTTTTCCTCTTAGTTGTTACTATTCTTTTTTCTCTAGGAGGAATAGTTTTGAATTATTCTCTCTTATCTTCTCTCCATAGCCCTCCTGTGTACTTTACTGGAAGAGTTACGGATAGTTCTTCCACAGTTACCTTGACACAATCAGGTACTGCTGGTATTACACTAACAGATTCAGCAATTGCATTCGGTTCTGGGTATTATAATTCCTCTTGTATCTTGGGTATTTCTACGCTAGAATCAAACCATACCTTTGGTGGACTTGGTCCGGATGATCCTCGGGCTGCTCCTGCATGCTGGATTAATACTTCAGCAACACTTCCTGCTACTGACTTTCATATCATCCAAAATAATGGTTCGGTGAAAGTCAATATCAGTGCGTACAGTAATCAGCAAGATGCAGAAACGCTCTTTTGTGGTGCTGCTGGTCCAACAGGATGTCCTTTAAGTGTGCTTAGTGCTGTGCATCTTATGTCTACTAATGATGAGGGGAGCTCTTGTGGTGCTGGATTGACCTCTGGATTTCTAAGTGGGCTTCTGCTTACACAAAGTTCCAACTTTACTGTGGGGCTTTGTAACTCTTTAGATTTTCAAGATAGTAGTGATACTATTGATGTGTATGTGAAGGTGTTAGTTCCACGAGATGCAACTTCTGGAACGAAGACTTTAACCATTATGTATCAGGCGTTGGCAATTTAGGGTTTTGAAAATGGTAGGTATGCAAAAAAAGAAACAACATTCGGTCATTTCTTTGCTCTTACCTTTAGCTTTTGTTTTTGTTCTTGCTGGGATTATACTTAATTATATGCTTTTGTCTTCTGTACATGTTCCTGTACTCTCTGTTACTGGAAGAGTCGTAGACACTTCTTCAACAGTTACCTTAACCCAATCTGGGGTTGCAGGTATTCTTGTGAACTCTACTCTTTCTTTTGGTTCAGGATATTACAATGCTTCTTGTACCACAGGAAGTTCCATCCTTGAGTCAAATAAAAGTTATGGTGCAGGCCTTAGTGCTCCTGCTGTAAGTCCTGGATGCTGGATTAACACTACTGGAACTTTAGATGCTACAGTCTATCATTCCCTGGTAAA